>JAJTBM010000453.1 GCA_021286885.1 Rhodocyclales bacterium | reverse complement strand
CGGGAATGCTCGCGCAGGGCGTGGGCAATTTCATGGCCCATGACCGCCGCCATTTCATCGTCAGACAATTGCAGGCCCTCGATGATCCCGCTATAGAACGCAATCTTGCCCCCAGCCATACACCAGGCGTTAAGCTCCTTACTGCTGATTACGTGCACCTCCCACTTCCAGCGGGGCGCATCCGGACGAAACACCCCGGTGACCGGAATCAGCCGGGCCGCCACCGTGCGCACCCGCTCCACCTGGGCCGGATTGCGGTCGAGCGCGCCCTGGGAGGCGGCCTTCTGGAGCACCTGCCGATAGTTCTGGCTTGCCGCCTGCTCCATCTCCTGGGACGACACCATCATCATCTGCTTGCGCTCGACGCCCACCGCGCCGCCCTGGGTGGTGTTCACCGTCTGGCAGCCTGCCAGCCCACCGGCCAACAGCACACCCGCCGTCAGGCGCCAGGCCCTCCGCCGAGTACCCTGCAAAACCATTTCAAATTTCTTCGCACATTGCTTCAAACTACGCCCTCCTCCGGGGTCTGCATATCCTGTGGAAACCTTGCCTTGATGCACCCTCACGCAGCATCCGCCGGGGTCCGGGGCCAGGCACGCAGCAGCACGCCCACCCCGACCAGCGCAAACGCTGCACTCATGGAATAAGTCCAAGCCGCGCCCAGGGGCTCCCAGGTATAGCCGCTGATGAGCCCCCCCAGCACCCCGCCCGCCCCAAATGACACGCTCCCGTACAAAGCCTGCCCCCGGGCCTGCAAGGGGCCGACAAAGCGCTGATTCACCTCGGCAATGGCCGATGCGTGATAGGCCCCAAAGGTGAGGCCATGGAGCAGCTGGGCAAACACCAGCACCGCAAACGAATCGGCATACCAGCCAATCAGCACAAAGCGCAGCACCGCCGCCCACAGGGTAAATAACACCACCCCGCGCCGGCTCCAGCGCCGGAGCATCTGGGGCATCACCATGAACACCCCGATTTCGGCCAGCACACCCAAGGTCCACATCCAGCCCACCAGCGCCTTATCGTAGCCATGGGCCACCAGATGCAGGGAATAAAACACGTAGAGCGCCCCGTGGGCCGCCGACATGCAAAAACACGCCGCCAGAAACCCGCGCACCTCCGGCTGGCGCAGCACCGCCCCCAGGGCGCCCTCCCGAGCCGGCGCGTGCTCCGGGCGAATCTCGGGAATCGACAACGCACACAGCAGGATGCAACCCAGAATCGCCAGAATGATCCACAGCAAGGCCCGAATCGGCAGCCCATCCAGCCCATAGCCCAGGGCCAGCACCGCCAGCACAAAACCAATCGACCCCCACACCCGGATGTTGCCATAACGCCCAGTCTGGCTCTGGCGCTGCAAATGGGCAAAGGTGAGCGTTTCCACCAGGGGCAGGGCCGCGCTCCAGAAAAAGGACAGCACGCCCATGCTGAGCAACAGCCCCCAGGACGCAGTGGTTAGCAAAAACCCACTAAACCCCAGGCCCGCCAGCAAGGCCGACGCCCGCACAATCGGCGCCCGCATCCGCAAACCATCTGCCAACCAGCCCCATAAGGTGGGCGCCAAAGTGCGCATCACCGACATCAGGGACATGAGCAGCGCAATCTCCCCTGCCCCCTGGCCAATCGACTGGAGATACAGCCCGAAATAGGGAGAAAAGGCCCCGACAAAGGCGAAATAGAAAAAATAATAGGCGGACAGGCGCCAATACGGCACGCCCCCGGACACGGTCTGCGGCTGGGAATTCATCGGGGGGATTGTACCGGATGAGGCGGCAGGGGCCCGACCCTGCGCCTCATGCCAGCCCGGCCCCGGAAAACCGAGCCCCAAAAACAAAACCCCCCATCCGAAGACAGGGGTGTTGGCAGCGTGCGTCCGGAGCGGGTGAATTAGCCCGGGACGGCTTCGCGGATCATGGAGTAGAGCTGATCCTTGAGCTGGAGGCGGCGCTTCTTGAGGTTTTCGAGTTCGGGGTCGGTGGCCATTTCGGTGTGTACTTCGACGCGCACCACGTGGCGGTTCACTTCGTGGTATTCGTCGACGAGGCGCTGGAAGTGGGCGTTCGACATCTTGAGTTCATGAATTTGCTCCCGGTGTTCGGGGAATTCATGGTGCAGGTCATGTTGGTCCATTTGCGCGGCTCCGTCTGGTTTGTTGTGTGTTGTGGTACTTCTGTGAGACCACTCTACGCCCCGGCGCCGCGCTCGAAGTTGACCCGCGTCAAGCCTTGGGAGAAGGCACCGCCTGGGTGCCGGTGGGCGCGAGGCCGGCGATTTTCGGGGTTGCGGTCACGACATCGGCATTCTGAGCCCGGTGGCGCAGGGCGTGATCCATCAGCACGATGGCAAGCATGGATTCGGCGATGGGGGTGGCGCGGATGCCCACGCAGGGGTCGTGACGGCCATGGGTGTTCACCACCACGGGTTCGCCGGCCTTGTTGATGGACTGGCGATCCAGGCGGGTGCTGGAGGTGGGCTTGATGGCCATGCTGACGCTGATGTCCTGGCCGGTGGAGATGCCACCCAGGATGCCGCCGGCGTTGTTGGAGAGGAAGCCTTCGGGGCTCATCTCGTCGGAGTGCTGGGTGCCGAGCTGGGCAACGCTGGCAAAGCCGGCGCCGAAATCGTCGAGCGCGATATGCAGGCCGAGCTGT
>JAJTBM010000452.1 GCA_021286885.1 Rhodocyclales bacterium | reverse complement strand
CCCACCGGCTCCCGCAGGATCAGGCTGTTGCCCTGGCGCCGCTCAAAGGGAAAATCCCGCAGGGCCTGGGCCGTGCATTTGAAGTGGGCCAAGCCCGAACCGGCCTGGGCGGTACTGGCCAGAAAGCCCAGGGGCGCCCCCATCTCGGTACAAATGGCCTCGCCCATGGCGGCAAAGTGCTTTTTGTAGCTGGCCTGCACGGCCCCTAGCAACTCCAGCCGCTCGGCGGGCGTGGTGCGGGCAAAGGACGAGAAAGCCGCCCGGGCCGCCACCACGGCACGCGCCACATGGTGGGCGTCTCCCAAGGCCACCTCACCCACCGCAGCCTCCGTGGCCGGGTTGATGATGGGCATGCGGCGGGCATCGGCGGCGTCTTCCCATACGCCATTCAGGTAAAAACGGTCGCAATTCGGCATGGCTGAGTCGGTCTCCCGGAGGGGCGTGGCGGGCCCACGCAAGGCTTTGAGCATGCCTCGCCCGCCGCCCCACGACAAGGGCCTGCACTCCAAGCACGCACGATGCACCTTACAAGGGTGCGGATTTCCGTATGTTGGATACCAACACGACAGCCCACATCCGTATTTTGCTGCCCCGCAGCACAAATCAAGCTATTGTTTTTAAAAGAACTGATTAAAGTTTTTGGCCTGAAGGCAAAGCTGGAACAAAGCTTGCTGCAGTTCCCGTCAGAACACCCGGAGAACTTCCATGCTGGATACTGCCATCGTTGGTGCTGGTTTATGCGGCCTCGCCCTCGCCCACGGACTCAAGGGCCGGGGCGGGCGCATGGCCGTTTATGAAGCGCGCAACCGGATCGGCGGCCGCATCCTGAGTCAGGCCACCCAGCCCGGCGGCACGCCCCTGGATCTGGGCCCCACCTGGTACTGGCCCAACAGCCAACCGCGCATCACCCGGCTGGTGGCCGACCTGGGGCTGGAAAGCTTTCTCCAGCAGGATGGCGAAGAAGTCCTGCACCTGAAAGCCGGTGGCGAAGCTCCGGTACCCCTGAAACCCGGCCCCATCCACGACGGCGCCCGCCGGGTGAGTGGCGGGATGGCCCGGGTGGTGCATGCCCTCGCCCAGACCCTGGGGCCCAACGAACTGCAACTGGAGCACGTGCTCAAGGCGGTGGTGAATCAGGGCGACCATGTGGAGCTGCACTTCCTGCACGGTTACGAACCGCGCATCGTCCGGGCACGCCAGGTGGTGCTGGCCGTGCCGCCCCGGGTACTGGAAGAGGGCGTGCAGTTTACGCCGGCCCTGGATGGGCGGATGCGCAGCCTGATGCGGGCCACCCCCACCTGGATGGCAGGCAGCGCCAAGGCCCTGGCGAGCTTCGAACACCCTTTCTGGCAGGAAGACGGCCATACCGGCAACGCCTTCGTGACCCACGCCCAGGCGGTGCTGAGCGAAACCTTTGACGCGGGGGATGCACCGCGTCACCAGGCAGCCCTGGGCGGCTTTCTCGCCCTTGCACCCGCCCTGCGGGAATCTTTCCGGAGTGGGCTGCCCATGCTGGTACGCAGCCAGCTCACCCAGATTTTTGGGACTGCGGCCGAAGGCTGTAGCCCCCTGATCCAGGATTGGGCCAGCGAGTGTTATACCGCGACGCCCCTGGATCACACCCTCCCGGACGGCCACCCGGAGTACGGCCAGCGCCCCCTGCGTCTGGCCCACTGGAATGACAAGCTGTATTTCGGCAGTTCGGAGACCGCCGCCTACGGGGGCGGCTACATGGAAGGCGCGCTTGAAGCAGCGGGCCGCATCCTCCACGAACTGGCCCTGGACCGGGCCTTGATGGAACTCACATGAGCATCGCCAACAATGATCTGAACATCGCCCGCTTCAGCGCCTGGGTTCTGGGCCAACGCCGTCAGGCCTTTGAGCGCTACCGGAGCCGGATGCACAAGGGGCTGTGCCACCAGCAGGTGGACGACCTCACCCGCCACGCCCTGATCGGCACCGTGGATGAGCTTTTTCGGGAATCCCTGGAAAAGATCTACGAACTCCCCCTCGATAGCCGGGGGGTGCAGGTGGAGCGCGGCTGGTCGGCCCTCACCCTGCGGGTGCTGGCACCCTACCAGGGTTTTTGCGAGACCCTGCTGGACGAGGCCCTGCGCTTTAACCGCAGCTCCTGCGCCATGTCCAACTTTGCCCAGGAGCATAACCCCAGCGTGGATTACCAGATGGCCATACGCCACGATCTGGCCGCTGCCTGGCGGGAATTTGCCCTCACCACCAATGATGTGCTGATCGGAGCCACCGCCGACTGCGCCGCCTGAACCCAGGCAGCGCAGCCCGGCTGGGCTCGATCACAGGCCCGGCTAAAGGCCCAAAGCCCCTAAAAGCCCCTAAAGACCCAACTCGCTCCACATCGCATCGACCCGGGCCTTGACCGCAGGGTCCATGGCGATGGCGGTGCCCCATTCCCGATTGGTTTCGCCGGGCCATTTGTTGGTGGCGTCCAGCCCCATCTTGGAACCCAGACCGGCCACCGGGCTGGCGAAGTCCAGATAGTCGATGGGGGTGTTGTCCACCAGGGTGGTGTCCCGGGTGGCGTCCATCCGGGTGGTGAGGGCCCAGATCACTTCCTTCCAGTCGCGGATGTTCACGTCCTCATCCACCACGATGATGAACTTGGTGTACATGAACTGGC
>JAJTBM010000451.1 GCA_021286885.1 Rhodocyclales bacterium | reverse complement strand
TGAGCAGCACGATGCGCCCCTCGCCCGAGGTGAGGGGCGCTTCCTCCACCGAGATACGCCGGTCGCCCGGGATGCACTCCCACTCTCCGGCGGTTTCACTCAGGCGGCAGTGGGTATTCCAGAACGTGCTCCAGGCCTGGCCGTCCGGGGAAGAGCCAAACAAGGCTTCCACCGCCCGATTGGCCTGCTCCACTCGGCCTTCCCGGTCGAGCACGACAACGCCCGCCGGCAGCGCCTCCATGAGCACGCTCAAGCGCTCGGTGAGTTGCCCCACCTGGGTCTGAAGACGTGCATAGGCGCCGGTCAGGGCTTCCGAAGCCTGGCTGAATTGGCGGAAGGCTTCAGCCAATTGGCGAGCATCCAGAGAATCAGTGGCAGGAGTGTTGAACATGGATACAGGGAATGGATTGCACCGCATCGCAGCTTAGGCCCAGCCCCCAGCCCCCAAGGGCACAAATAGGCGTCGAAAATGAGTGCTTATCCCAGACTTGCCCTTCTGGGGGGCCCCGCACAATGCGAGCATCCGTCATCGGGGGGAAAAGATTCCATGGCTGCCGAAGATGCCGCCGCTCCGGTACCGCCCAGCTCCGTCTACTCCCAGGTGCTGGAAAACATACGCAACCTGTCCCAGCGTCAGAAGCTCGCCGCAGCAACCGCGCTGGCTGCGAGCATCGCGCTGATTGTCGGCGTCCTGCTATGGAGCCGTCAGCCGGACTATTCGGTACTGTTTTCCAACCTGGCCGAGAAGGACGGAGGCGCGGTCGTTGCGAGCCTCCAGCAACAAAACGTGCCGTACAAGTTTTCCGAGAATGGCTCGGCCATCCTCGTGCCTGCTGCCCAGGTTCATGACCTGCGCCTGCGTCTGGCCGCCCAGGGGATTCCCAAGGGCGGTCTGGTCGGCTTTGAGCTGATGGAAACCCAAAAACTCGGGCTTTCCCAGTTCCACGAGCAGGTGAACTACCAGCGGGCCCTGGAAGGGGAGCTTTCGCGCACCATCACGTCCCTGGCCGCCGTGGCTGGTGCCCGGGTGCATCTGGCCATTCCCAAACAGACTGCCTTCCTGCGGGATGAGCAGAAACCCACGGCATCGGTGATGGTGAATCTGCACCAGTCCCGCAGCCTGGACAAAGCCCAGGTTGCCGGGATCGTCCACTTGGTCGCCTCCAGCGTTCCCAACCTCACCAATGACAACGTGAGTGTGATCGACCAGGACGGGAACCTGCTCACCAAAAAATCCGACCCCCTGCGCATGGCGACCCTGGACGCCACCCAGATCAAGTACACCCGCGAGCTGGAAGACGGCTACATCCAGCGCATCAACGATCTGCTCACGCCCCTATTCGGCACTGGCAACTTCAAGGCCCAGGTGACCGCCGATGTGGATTTCAACCAGACCGAACAAACCGCTGAAACCTACCGCCCCAACACCGCTCCGGATCAGCAGGCCATCCGCAGCCAGCAGAGCCAGGAAAGCCAGAGCCGCGACCAGGGCCCCCAGGGCGTACCCGGCGCCCTGAGCAATCAGCCCCCAGTGCCCGCCACCGCCCCCATCACCAACCCGCAGGTGCCCGCCAACGGTGCCGCGGGTGCACCTACCAATACCTCCAAGAGCGCCACCATCAATTACGAGGTGGACAAGACCATCCAGCACACCCGCCGGGCCCTGGGCCAGGTGAAGCGCCTGTCGGTGGCCGTGGCCATCAACCACAAGGTCGAGAAAGACAAGAACGGCAACCCCAAGAGCGTTCCCCTGAGCGAAGAAGAAATCAAGCGCATCGAAGATCTGGTGCGCGAAGCCGTGGGCTACAGCAAAGCCCGGGGTGACACCATCAATGTGGCGAGCAGCGCCTTTGTGGCTTCCGACAAGGATCTGCCCGAAACCCCGTTCTGGAAGGATCCGGACAACGTTCAGCTCATCAAGGAGCTGGTCAAGTACCTGGTCATCGCCGCCGTGATCGCCTTCGTGGTGTTCGGGGTGATCCGGCCCCTGCTCAAGCAGGTCATGCCCCAGCCCGAGAAGGAAGAAGGCCCGGCCCTGGGCCCCGATGGCCGCCCCCTGGGGCCCGACGGCCAGCCGCTGCCCGTCGAGGGCGAAGAAGGTGCCGAGGGCGAAGAGGACGAAGACGATGCCAACGTGGCCCTTTCGCCCGAAGCTGAAGCCCGGCTGGCTTACGACGACAAGCTGGCAGCGGTACACGATCTGGCCCGCGACAACCCGCGTGTGCTGGCCAACCTGATCAAAGAATGGATGGGCGTCAATGAACAGCAACGATGAAGGCCTCGAAAAGAGCGCCCTGCTGCTGATGAGCCTGGGCTCGGATGAAGCCGCCGAAGTCCTCAAGCTGCTCGGCCCCCGGGAGGTGCAGAAGCTCGGAGCCGCCATGGCCACCATGCAGGCCCAGCCCCGGGAAAAGGTGGAATCCCTGCTCGATGAGGCCATCGCCTTTGCCGACAAGGGCATCCCCGTCGAGGCTGACCACGAGCACATCAAGGCCATGCTGACCAAGGCCCTGGGCGATGAGCGGGCCGGGCATCTCATCAGCCGGGTGCTCCAGGGCAGCGACACCGCCGGCATCGAAAGCCTCAAGTGGATCGATGCAGCCACCGCTGCCGATCTCATCAAGAACGAACACCCCCAGATCATCGCCACCAT
>JAJTBM010000450.1 GCA_021286885.1 Rhodocyclales bacterium | reverse complement strand
TTCGGATTCGCCGGAACACGGAGAGGCGCAACTTAGCCACGGAAATCAGGCTTGACGAAAATCAGTCCGGCAGACATAACACGAGACCAACATAGAAACGATCATTCTACCAATCGCGCCGCCATGTCCGAAGCCTCCGCTCCCTTGCCCGCTGCCGTTCAGCATGCCGTTTCCTGCTCCCGTTTCCTGGCCCGCCAGCTCGCCAGCCGTTCCTGGCTGGCCGACGCCCTCGCCCGCAGCATCGAGCACCCCCTCAGCGCCGCCGCCCTGCGGGATTTCCTGCACGCCGAAAAGGTGGACGAAAACACCCTCAAACCCGCCCTGCGCAAGCTGCGCGCCTGGGTGATCTGCCATGCGATGGTGCGGGATCTGGCCGGTCTGGCGCCCCTCGCCGAAGTCACCGAGAGCATGACCCTGCTGGCCGATGTCGCCGTCGAGGCCGCCCATGACATCCTGCGCGCCCAGCTGGTGGCACGCCACGGGGAACCCCTTTCTGCCGACGGACGCGAACAGGAGTTCATCATCATCGGCATGGGCAAGCTGGGCGGGCGGGAGTTGAATGTCTCTTCCGACATCGACCTGATCTTCGTCTACCCGGAAGACGGCGCCACCGCCGGCCCTAAGATCATCGACAACTACGAGTTCTTCACCAAGCTCGGACGTAGCCTGATCCAGGCCCTCAACGACCTGACCGGCGACGGCCAGGTCTTCCGGGTGGACATGCGCCTGCGCCCCAACGGCGACTCCGGCCCCCTGGTGGCGAGCTTCGACATGCTCGAAAACTACTTCATCACCCAGGGCCGGGAGTGGGAGCGCTACGCCTGGATCAAGGCCCGGGTCATGACCGGCATCCGGGGCGAGGAGCTGGCCCAGATCGCCCGCCCCTTCATCTTCCGCAAATACCTGGACTTTGGCGCCATCAACGCCATGCGCGACCTGCACGCCCAGATCCGGCGCGAAGTGGCCCGCAAGGATATGGTGAATAACGTCAAGCTGGGCCCCGGCGGCATCCGCGAGATCGAGTTTCTGGCCCAGGTTTTCCAGCTGATCCGGGGCGGGCGCGACACCCAGCTCCAGATCAAGCCCACCCTCCAGGTGCTGGCCCGGCTCGCCGAGCGGGGCATCATCACCCCCGAGGCCGAGCGGGAACTGGCGAGCGCCTATGACTTTCTGCGCCGACTGGAGCACCGGCTCCAGTACCTGGAAGACGCCCAGACCCACACCCTGCCCGGTCGCCCCGAAGACCAGGCCATCATCGCCCGGGCCATGGGCTTTGCCAGCTACGCGGCCCTGCTCGAAGAACTGGACGATCACCGCCGGGCGGTGAGCCAGCACTTCAACGGCGTGTTTGGCGACCCCAACGAAAACGGCCACGATCTGGACAACCTGTGGGCCGGCGCCTGCGACGAAGAACGCAGCCAGGAAGCCTTCCGCAGCCTGGGCTACCCGGACCCGAGCGCCGCCGCCCGGCGCCTGGCCACCCTGCGCAATGGCAACCGCTACCAGCAGATGCCGCCCAGCATCAAGGTGCGCTTTGATCCGCTGATTCCCCGGGTGATCGAGGCCGCCGCCGAAACCGGCCACCCGAATGCAACCTTCGACCGGCTGCTCGACCTGCTGGACGCCATCAGCCGACGCGCCGCCTATCTGGCCCTGCTCCAGCAATACCCCCAAACCCTGCACAAGGTGGCCGAGCTGGTGGGCGCCTCCGCCTGGGCCGCCCAGTTCCTGAACCGCCACCCCATTCTGCTCGACGAAGCCCTGGACCCGCGCATCCTGGACGAGGAGCTGGACCTCAGCGCCTTCCGTACCGAACTTTCCGCCCAGCTGGACGCCGTGGAGCCCGACATGGAACGCCAGATGGACCTGATGCGCGAGCAGCACCACGCCCAGGTGTTCCGCCTGCTCACCAAGGACATCGCAGGCCGGCTCACCGTGGAGCGCCACGCCGACTTTCTCTCGGGCCTGGCCGACATCATCGTGGACCTCACCGTGAGCATGTGCTGGCGCAAGATCAAGAACCGCCACCGGGATGACCCGAAGTTTGCGGTGCTGGCCTACGGCAAGCTGGGCGGCAAGGAACTGGGCTACGCCTCCGACCTGGACATGGTTTACATCCACGACGACGAAGCCCCCGAAGCCGGCGAGCTCTACACCCGCCTGGGCCAGCGCACCAACACCTGGCTCTCGGCCCAGACTCCGGCAGGCCAGCTGTTTGATACCGACCTGCGCCTGCGCCCCAATGGCGACGCGGGGCTCTTGGTGGTGTCCCTCGAATCCTTCCGCCAATACCAGCTCCAGAACGCCTGGGTGTGGGAACACCAGGCCCTCACCCGGGCCCGGTTCTGCGCCGGCGACCGGGAAATCGGGCGCAAGTTTGAAGAAATCCGCATCGAAGTGCTGCGCCAGCCCCGGGATCTGGGCACGCTGCGCACCGAAGTGCTGGCCATGCGCCAGCGCATGCGCGATGCCCACCCGCCCAAGGCCGGGATCTTCGACCTCAAGCACGACCAGGGTGGCCTGATCGACGTGGAGTTCATGGTCCAGTATCTGGTGCTCGGCCACGCCCACGCCCACGCGGCCCTCACCGGCAATCTGGGCAACATCGCCCTGCTGCGGATTGCGGGCGAACTGGGGCTGATCCCCGTCGAGCAGGC
>JAJTBM010000449.1 GCA_021286885.1 Rhodocyclales bacterium | reverse complement strand
CTCAGGTGCGTTGACTCACTTAAGTTGTTTGAACCCCGGCCGATACAGCCGTCACCGCGCGGTTTGGGTATGGTTGATTGGCCGGAGTTCAACAATGTCAAAATTTGGTCGCCTTTCCCTTGTTCACCAGCTGTCCCTAGCTGCAGCCCTAGTCAGCGTTGGTATTTTCACCACGTTGATCTCCATTACCACCTATCTAGCCCAGCAATCTGCCCTGGCCAAGACGGAACAAGATCTGCAGGAGCAGCTGCGCAGCGTGCAGCACATTCTTGGCCTCAGCTACCGGAACGCGAGCGATCACGGCACACAGGCGCTTACCCACCTGAAAAGCCTGCTTGGCCCCCTCAAAATTGGGCCGGACATCCTGCCCAGTGGCAAGCATCAGGTTCCAGCGGTGCGGGCGGGCGACAAACTGCTGAACGGCAATATTCCCCTGTTTCAAACCCTCGCCAATCAGATCGGCACCGAACCTGCACTCTTGCTGCGCTCAGGCAATGAGTTCGTGCGCGTCACCACCCTGCTCAAGGACAAGGAGGGGCGCAGCATGGAGGGCAGCTCCATCCCAGCCGAGGGCATCGAAACCCGCACCCTGCTAGCTGGCAACAGCTACCAAGGGCTGGTCAAACGCAACGGCAAGCACTACATCTCAGCCATTGAGCCCATCAAGGATGCCCAGGGCCAGGTCATCGGCGCCCTGTCCAGCCGGGTTTCGATTGATTCCGACATGGAGCAACTGAGCAAAACTCTGGCATCCATCCGCTCCGGCAGTACGGGCTATGTATACGTAGTCGAGCCACACAAAGAGCTGGACAAAACCCTGATGATCTATCACCCGGTCTTAAAGGGAAAATCCCTCTCAGAGATCAACAACCCAGCCCTGACACGCATTGTTCAGGAACAAATCGAACGCAAGACGGGCACCATGAAATACCTTTGGTCACGCACCCCCGGCAACACCGAACAGGCCGAAAAGATGGTGAGTTTTGCCACGGTGGAGCATTGGGGTTGGATTGTGGCCACCGGCAGCTTCGTGGATGAATTCACCGCGGAAGCCCGGGCTTTGCGCACCCAACTGGTGGTGCTGTGCAGCCTCGGGGGAATACTGCTGATCGTGGTGCTGATATTGGTAACACGCAACCGGCTGGCACCGATTACACAGTTGCTCTCCTTTACCCAGCGGGTAGGTGAAGGAGATCTGAGTGTGAAGTTTCCTCAGGTCCCCGCCAACAGCCGCAATGAACTGGACATGATCACCCTCAGCCTGGACGTCAATACCAAACGGATTGGCGCCCTCATTGCAGACGTGATCCGCACGGCAGCCGAAGTAAAGCAGGCCTCCCGCCAGCTGCGTCAGGATTCGGATGAAGTGCTGGCAGGCAGCACCACCCAAAGCGAATCTGCGGCAGCCCTGGCCGCCGCCATTGAAGAGCTCTCAGTCAGCATCACCCACGTTTCCGACAGTGCCGACATTGCCCGCAACATCACCCAGCAGGCCCAAAGCCACGCCAATGATGGCAGTCAGCAGGTTCGGCGCATGGTGGATGGCATGCAAGGCATCGCCAACGAGATTTCCCAGGCAAGCCAGGCCGTCAATTTGCTCTCCGAGCGCTCGGCCCGAATCTCGAACATCGGCAAGATCATCAACGACATTGCCGATCAGACCAACCTACTCGCCCTCAACGCTGCCATTGAGGCGGCCCGGGCAGGGGAAAGCGGGCGGGGGTTTGCAGTGGTTGCCGATGAAGTGCGCAAACTGGCCGAACGCACCGCCAGCTCCACCCGGGAAATTTCCGTCACGGTAAGCGAGGTACAAACCGAAGCCGACCGAGTGGTACAGATGATCCAGGGCATCAGCGACGGCATGCAGGCGGGCGTGCAACTGGCCGGCAACTCCGGCAGCATGCTGGAAACCATCCGGGACGAAAGCCTGCGCACCACCTCGGCGGTCAATGACATTGCCGATGCCACCCGGGAACAAAGCACCGCCAGCCAGGAAGTGGCCCGGGGCGTGGAGCATATCGCTCAAATGGCCGACCACAACAACCAGACCACCCGCCGCACCCACCAACAAACCAGCCGGCTGGAAAGTCTGGCCGACGAACTGGAAAACAAGGCCGCCCATTTCAAGGTCTGAACCCAGGGCACCCAGGCAGCCTCGCCCCAGGGCCGCGCCAGCGCGTGTGCTCATACGAAAACCCGCAGCCTGACCCGCTGCGGGTTTTCCGTGTTTCAGCAAGCCGCCCTTGCCGTGTTAAACTCCCTTTTTGACTCAAAAGCCCTGGATTGCCATGTTTTCCAAGCAAGACACCCTCGCCAAGATCGACCCCGAACTGTGGACGGCCATTGAAGCCGAAACCCGCCGTCAGGAAGATCACATCGAACTGATCGCCTCCGAAAACTACGTTAGCGCCGCCGTGATGGAAGCCCAGGGCTCCCAGCTCACCAACAAGTACGCCGAAGGCTACCCCGGCAAGCGTTACTACGGTGGCTGCGAATACGTCGACGTGGCCGAGCAGATCGCCATCGACCGCATCAAGACCCTGTTCGGTGCCGATGCCGCCAACGTGCAGCCCAACTCCGGCTCCCAGGCCAACCAGGCCGTGCTGATGGCCTTCGCCAAGCCTGGCGACACCATCATGGGCATGAGCCTGGCCGAAGGCGGCCACCTGA
>JAJTBM010000448.1 GCA_021286885.1 Rhodocyclales bacterium | reverse complement strand
GCGACCGCCCCCGGCGCGACGCCCAGGACGGCGACCGTCCGCGCAAGCCTTGGGGCGAGCGTTCCGACCGCCCCTCCTTTGAACGCCGCGAAGGCAGCGACCGTCCCCGCCAAGATCGCCCCTGGGGCGACAAGCCCTACGGCGACCGCCCCCGGCGCGACGCCCAGGACGGCGACCGTCCGCGCAAGCCTTGGGGTGAGCGTTCCGACCGCCCCTCCTTTGAACGCCGCGAAGGCGGCGAGCGCGGAGATCGTGGTGAGCGCGGCGCGCATTCCGACCGCCCCCGCCAGGAACGCTCCTGGAGCGACCGGGGTGAACAGCGCCCCCGCTTCCAGAGTCGTCCGGCAGCCGCCCCCGAAGCCCCGGCTGAGGATGAACGCGCCCCGCGTCACGAGCGCAAGCAATGGACCGGCGTCGCCCGCGTCACCCTGCCCACCCAGGATCACCCGGAAGGCTCCGTGCGCCTCTCCAAGCGCATGGCCGAACTGGGCCTGTGCTCCCGCCGGGAAGCCGATGAATACATCGAGCAGGGCTGGGTGCGGGTGGATGGCAAGGTGGTCAAGGAGCTGGGCTCCCGGGTGATGCCCGAACAGGCCATCGAGCTGGATCGGCGCGGCCAGGTGGCCCAGGAAAAGCGCGTCACCATCCTGCTCCACAAGCCGGTGGGCTATGTCTCCGGCCAGGCTGAAGACGGTTACCAACCCGCCAGCGTGCTCATCACCGAGGAAAACCGCTGGAGCGAGGACAAGACCCCCATCGAGTTCCAGAACAGCCACCATCGCGGCCTCGCGCCGGCAGGCCGGCTGGACATCGACTCGGTGGGCCTGCTGGTGTTCACCCAGGATGGGCGCGTGGCCCGGGCCCTGATCGGTGACGACTCCAACATCGAGAAGGAATACCACGTACGCGTGGAAGGCCATCTGAGTGAAGAAGGACTGGCCCTGCTCAACCACGGCCTGTCCCTCGATGGCGAGGCCCTGCGCCCCGCCAAGGTAAGCTGGCAGAATGAAGACCAGCTGCGCTTCGTGCTGCGCGAAGGCAAAAAGCGCCAGATCCGCCGCATGTGCGAGCTGGTTGGCCTCAAGGTGGTAGGCCTCAAGCGCATCCGCATCGGCAAGATCCCCCTGGGCAATCTGCCGGCGGGCCAGTGGCGCTACCTGAACGCCTTTGAGGAGTTCTAAGCCCGTGCGCCAGCGCCCCAGCGCACGCTGAAAGTGCACCGGGGCACCCGGCACAGCCTGCGGGCCGTGCCGGGCCCACCGCCCGACACCCCAGCACCACCCACACCCGACCTTGCCCATGATCCGTTATCTTCGCGTTCTGATCTGGCTGGCCGCCCTGGTCGGCCTGCTCGGGGCCCTGCCGGCCCGGGCGCTGGATGCCACTTACGAGGGCGTCCTGATTCCCAACAGCTTTGATAATGCGATCCCGATCACGGTCGAGATCCACACCCAGGCCGATGCCCTCACCGGCAAGGTCAGCACCGGCGCCCCCATCACCGCCTCGGCCCCCATCGGTCAGGGCAGTTTTGTGGGGGGGGTTTGCCGGGTGCGCTCCATTCTGCACGCCAGCTTCTCGATCCGGCTCCAGGGCAATTGCTCGCCCCAGGCCTTCGAAGGCGAATACAGCATCTATCTGGTCGAATACAAGACCAAGGTGGGCGGCAAGTTCCGGCTCATGAGCAAGGTTTCCCGCGCCAAACCCGAAGATGAGCGCAAGAAGTCCGAGGCCCTCAAGCCCCAGGAGCCCGAAACTACCCTTACCCAATGCATCAACAGCAACGCCCGCTGCCTTGCGGGCTGCCCCCAGGGCGACTACAACAGCGAGTTTCTGTGCGCCAACCGCTGTCGCAGCAAATTCCAGGCATGCAAGGCTAAAACCCAGCCCGGCGGCGCCCCCGGAGGCCTGCCGCCCCTGCCCGGCGCCACGCCCAGCGCCGACCCGCTGCGCTGAACCAGCCCCAAGCTGGGTATAATGCCCGGTTTTCCAGATTCAGCAGGGGCCACACCATGGAAGCCGAACGCCTTAACTCCGTATCCAACCAGCTCGCCGACCTAAAGGCGCGGGAGCTCGAACTACGGAGGTATCTTTGACTACGATTCCAAGGCCGAAAAGCTGATCGAAGTCAGCAAGCAACTCGAAGACCCGAACGTCTGGAACGACGCCGCCCATGCCCAAGAGCTGGGCAAGGAAAAGAAGACCCTGGAAAACGTGGTGCTGGTGCTCGATGACATCCACCAGGGCATCATCGATTGCCAGGATCTGTTCGAGCTGGCCGGCATGGAAGAGGACGAAGAAACCTTCCAGGCCGTTGAGGCCGATGCGGCCGATCTGGAAGCCCGGGTCGCCCAACTGGAATTCCGGCGCATGTTCTCCAACCCCATGGACAACAGCGCCTGCTTCCTCGAAATCCAGGCCGGCGCCGGCGGCACCGAAGCCCAGGACTGGGCCGGGATGCTGGAGCGCATGTACCTGCGCTATGGCGAACGCAAGGGCTTCCAAGTGGAACTGCTGGAAGAATCCGAAGGTGAAGTGGCCGGCATCAAGCGCGCCACCATCAAGATCAGCGGCGAATACGCCTACGGCCACCTGCGTACCGAAACCGGCATTCACCGGCTGGTGCGCAAGAGCCCCTTCGACTCCAACGCCCGCCGCCACACCAGCTTCACCTCGGTGT
>JAJTBM010000021.1 GCA_021286885.1 Rhodocyclales bacterium | reverse complement strand
CGTTAGGTCAACAAAAACACGAAAGCCAGTATCAACCCCTATGACATTTGGACACAAGCAAATTTCTTCAAAAAGGATTGCGCAACAAATTATGAAGAACAAATTTCAAACAAATGCAAAACGCTTCACCAAAACCTGACCAAGCCGTTACCATGAAAAAATGCGATGCAAAAACAATATCCACTTTGTCTACACAGCTCTAACTCTGTTCGCTTTGATGCTTGGCGGATGCGGGGGGCCGCGTGTGCTCAAAATAGCCGCAGAAGCCGGCCCGGAGCTCAACCCGGATGGCAACGGAGATCCGCTCTCCTTGGTGGTTCACGTCCATCAACTACGTAGCGCGGAGGCGTTTAAACGGATCAGCCTAGACACCCTGGCGACAGGCAAGTCAGAACAGGAGCTGCTCGGAAAAACCCTCGTTTCCAGCAGGGAAATATTGCTACTCCCCAATGAGAAGGCCGAAGATCAGGACGCCTTTTCTGAGGAAACACGCTTCATCGGGGTAATAGGTCTGTTTCGCCAGGGCGACCGCAATTATTGGCGCCTATTGTTTCCCATCGACGCTCTAAAGAAAGACACACTGAGCTTTGCAGCAGGCCCCTGCTTTCTGAGTGCCAAGGACAACCGTAACCAGGCGCTTCCCGGACAAAGCGAACAAGCCCCTCTCGAATGTAGGGGCAAGGCCGACTAGTCCGCTAGTTTGCAAGCAGATCCCAAACAACGCAGCCCCGGCAGCATATTCTTCGCATCAGGTTGACGAATTCATGCAAAGCGCCAAGCGCATTTTGTGGGGTGAAGGAATGTTTCTTCGCCCCCAACACTTTCAGCAACAGACACTGCACCTGGAGCAGCAATTGCATGCCCAGCGCGGTGCATTTCAACGTCATGACTGGGGCGTACTGGCGTGCAGCCTGGATGAAAATGCGCTCCGCAATCAGCGGGTTTCCATCGACCGGCTCTGTTTGATGTTCCGGGATGGCACTTGGTATCAAGCCCCCCAGAGCGCCGCGTTGCCCCTGTCGCGCAGCCTGGATGAACTGCCCGCCGACTGCACCAGCACCACGCTGTATGCGTGCCTGGCCCATTTGCACCCCTATGGTGGCAATGCGCGCAGTGAGGCCCCCGTCCAGCGCCCCACCCGCTACACCCTCATCCAGCAAGAACTGTCCGATCTATACACCCAGGCACTCGAGACAGACCTTACCCTAATGGAACTGGACGTCCGGCTGCTGTTTGAGACCGAGAACCGGGATGGCTACGATGCACTGCCCATCGCCCGTCTGGTGCGCGATGCGGCTGGCCACTGGCAGGACAGTAACGATTACATTCCGCCCTTGGTCAGTGTGGATGCAAGCCGCCCCGTACAACAGATGCTGCGTCGCCTGCTGGACATCATGGCGCTCAAGAGCCAATCTCTGACCCAAAACCACCGGGAGCGGGCAAAGAATGTGCTCGACTACGGGAGCAGCGACGTGGGCTCATTCTGGCTGCTGCACACCATCAACCGAAACTTTGCCCGTCTGCGCCACTTGGCCCGATGTAAGCCCTTACACCCGGAAGAACTCTATCTGGCCCTGGCTGAGCTATGCGGTGAGCTGACCACTTTCTCTAACCGACTCAGTCTGGCGGACATTCCTGCCTACCAGCATGACCAGTTGCAATACACCCTGGGCCAGTTGGATGTGCAAATCCGTGAGTTGCTGGAGACAGCCATCTCCACCCGTCACATGCAGATCCCGCTCCACTGCCCGCGCCCGGCCTTCCATGTGGGGCGGCTGGAAAGCGACCGACTGCTGAACGATGCTGACTTTTACCTCTCGGTACGCAGCGAGATGCCTGCCGCCCAACTGATCGAGCAGCTTCCCCTCAAACTCAAGATTGGCGCCCCCGATGACGTGGATCGCATCCTGAATTCGGCCTTGCGCGGGGTCAATCTGGTACACGCACCACAAACACCGTCAGCCCTCCCGGTAAGGGTCGGCAATCAGTACTTTGCCCTGGACCCCCACGGGGATATTTATGCTCGTATGCTCCAGGCTCGCAGCATCTGCATTTACATTCCCCAAACCCTGGCCCATGTTTCCCTTGAACTCATGGCCGTATTCCGCTGAAGCCCACCATGCAAACCCTGGTGAACGACCCCTACGAACCCACCCTCGGGCAGACAAGCCATCAAAGCCCCAGTCTGCGGGAACACATGGAGGATGGATTTTGCCTGCTGGCGCTGCTGCGCCAGGGCTATGCCCCCGACCATGCGGCCCGCTTCAATCAGCAGCTGGATGCCTTTCTTGCAGGTTTCGAGCGGGAAGCTCGGGCACACGGCAAGCCCCAGGCAAGCATTGAGCTTGCCCGCTACGCCTATTGTGCGCTGATGGACGAGGCCATTCTGTCTTCTGGGCTGGCCTTGCGCGACAGTTGGGAGCAAATGCCCCTGCAACTGCGCCTGTTTGGCGAACATCTGGCCGGAGAAGGTTTTTTCCAACGCCTGGAAACCCTGCTTCAAGACCCTGCCCAGCACTTTGAGGCCCTGGAGGTTTTCCATACCTGCCTGCTGCTGGGGTTTAAAGGGCGTTATCTGCTCGATAGCGGTGAACGCCTGGAGTACATCCGCCAGCAAGTCCAGCGGGAAATCCAGCGGGTACGTGGGCAGGATGCGGCCTTTTCGCCCCACAGCCTGCCAGCACGCCCCCGCAGCGCGCCCCGTCGCCCCCTGCCCCAGTGGTTTCTGCCTGCCCTGCTGCTGGGGAGCTGTGTCGGGCTGTATGCGGCCTATCGCTGGCTGCTGCTCCAGCAACTCAACCAAGCCCTGGGCCTATGAGCGGCCAAGGGCGCCAGCACCAGATCCAGCCCTCGGTGCTGGATCGCCTGCTGGATGACGAACCCGAGCACTCCCAACGCCATGCGGTTCTGCTCCACGAGCTGGAGCAGTTCAAGCAATCCCTGGCGCGGGATCTGGAATGGCTGCTGAACACCCGCCTGCACCCGGACCACGATCTGTTCGAAGCCCATCCCCTCGCCCGCCGCTCCATGCTGCGCTACGGGATTCCCGACCTGAGCGGGATCAGCCTGCTCGCCCCAGACGACCGGGAACTGCTCCGCGAACAGCTCTGCAAGGCCATCGAAACCCACGAGCCGCGCCTCGGACAGGTGCGGGTGAGCCTGGAAGCTCCCCGCGAAACCGAGCGGCAGCTTCATTTTCGGGTGGATGCGGTACTGCGCCCCCATCCCCACCGCCCCCCGATCACCTTCGACGCGACCCTGCAGCTCTCGTCCAACGTTTACAAGGTTCAGTAAGGCTGTCATCTGCCAGCGATTTTGCTGAACGCCATCACGCCAGCACTTCCAGAATCTGCACCCCAATCTCGAACACGTCCCCATCCAGCGGGTGGCAGCGCTTAACTTGGACTCGGGCGTGCATGGGCGCAAAGCCGCCGTGGGAGGGTGGGCGCAGCATCAGTTCGAATTCTTCGTCCATACGTGGCACGTAATGGGAGTGAATGGTCATCCCACCCACCCCCAGCTCCACGCATACGCTGGCAATCGGGATGGGCTCGCCGGGCAACAGTAAATCCAGCTCGCAGCCGATGGGGATGGGAATGCGGATTGCGCTGCGCCGCTCCGGAAGTCGATCCACGGGAGGACTCCTGTACACAATTGATTTAAACAGGCTCCAAATTACGCGCCGGCACACGCCCCCGCAAGGCTCAGAGCAGCTTGCAGGCAAATGAAATCCCGTTCAAATCAACAAGGTATCAGCCCCCTTAAAAGCAACCGATCAGTGCTCACTCCATCCGAACGGGCTTGACCTCAACCCCCTCGGGGGGTGGCAAAGTGGGGATGTCAGGCATGATGAGGGCCGGCTCGGGGCGCGGCACCAACCGCACCTCGCCGTAGGCCACCCGCTGGGCGAAGGGGCGGCCACTCTCGACGCCCTCTTCCCAAGCCAGAATGCGGTAGCCCTCGAAGCCGGTGCCATGGCCCAACTGGGCGGCCCGACGCAGAAATACCTGACGTGCCTCGCCCGTACCGCCGCTGTGCAGGCTGCGCAGGCGCATGGAGAGGCTGTAATGGCCATCGGCCAACCGGGTTTCCTGAATGCTCCAGTTGGGTGCCAAGGGGTCCACCACACCGTACACAAGCAAGGCACCGCCCAGGGCAGGTAGGGTCAGATATTTGTTGCTCAGCACAGTGAGTGCGGTACCCGCCCCCAGCGCCTGCTCGCCGGTGGGCGGATTGAGGCTGCAGCCACCGACCAGGGCCAGCAGCAGCCCACCGCTCACCCTCCTCAGCCCCCGCATCAGCCCCTGAACCATGGCGCCTCTCCTAGTTCAGATAGTTGAACAGGGAGAGATTGCTGACCTTCAGGAAGGCCTGCTGGGAGGCTTCCAGATAGGTTTTCTGCTGGGTCAGGTCGCTGATGGATTTGGCGTAATCGGCGTCCTGGAGCCGAGACATGGTGTTGCTGTACTGGAGCCCCAAGTCTCCACTGATGCTTTGCTGGGTTTCCACTTCCACCATGCGGGAGCCGACGCCGGCCTGGACTTGGGAAATGCTGTTTTGGGTGGCGTCCATCCCGGCGATGGTCTGCTTCGCACTAAAACGGGCTGCTGCACTATTACCTGAGCCCAAAGCCGTAACAAAACTGCCCAGTACATCAAAGGCACTGGCCACGGTACTAAGGGAAAACTTATCGCCAGTGGCAGGCACACCGCTGAGCGTCATGCTAATCCCTGGGATGCTGAGAGTGGTATCACTCCCGCTCACACTCACGGTGGGCGTGATGGGGCTGGCATGACCAGGATCATTGGTATTGTCGTAAAAGGTATAGCTGGGCCCGGCACCCACTTCGATGGCATAGCTATGACCGTTGTAGCCTCCACTCAAACTCATGGCTGAAGGCAAAGCCGTCCCACCATTCCCAGCCGCTCCCAACAGATAAGCCGAGCCCGCCGGCGCCCGGATGGTATTGAAGATTTCATCTCCCGAACTGGTGATCGGCAAGGAACGGGAGGCCGATATCTGCAAATTGCGGGTGCCCTGGTCCCCTTGATAGCTCACACCACTGGCAATATTCCCCGTGAAGGGCTGCACGTTGCTGCGCAGGCCACCGAAAATGTATTCACCGGTGGAGTCCTGGCTGTTGGCAATCGACTGGAGCCCCGTGAACTGCTGCCCCAAATCCGAGGCAATTGCTTTCAGCTCGGTTGCCGAGTAGGAGCCGTTTCCCGCCTCCACCGCCCGAGTACGCACGTAGGTCACCAAGTCGTTGGCCGCACTCAATTTGCTATCCACTAAACTCAGCGCATCACTGGCGTAGCCCTGATTGCTTTCGTAATTTCTGTTCACGCTCTGGGATTGAGACACCTCCAGGGCACGGGCAGCCGCCACGGGATCATCCGAAGGAGCCAGCACCCGACGGCCACTGGACAACTGAGCGCTGGCGTCAGCCATTTTGCTGTTCTGCTTCTGCAGCAAGGACAGATTTTTTTCAAAGATCATGCCGGTGGTGATACGCATGGCAATAACTCCTTTTGCGACGCGGACTAGCCAATCGCCAGCACTTGTTCAAACAGCTTGGATGCAAGACTCATTACTTTGCCAGCCGCTTGGTAAGCCTGCTGGTAACGCAACAGACTGGCAGCCTCTTCATCCAGATTCACCCCCGCCACCGACTGCTTGGCCTGAGTGGCCTGCTCCAGCAGGGCTTCTTGGGCATCTCGATTGGCCTCAACCTCCCGAGTCTGGTTACCCACATTACTCACCATCTGGGAATACACCGACTGAATGGTGGCCGAAGGACTTCCATTGGCCGAGAGCATGGTTTTTGAGGTCTGGATCTTGCCCAGCGCCACAGCATTGCGACTATCCGAGACACCGTTGGCATTGGGCCCCAGCGTGAACTTGTCATTATTCTGGGGAGCCCCACTCATGGAGAACTCGACACCTCCCAGCGAAATGCTCATCCCGCTGCTATAGGGAATGGAGGCTACCGGGGCACTGAGCGTCACCTTACTCCCCCCCACCGGGGTGTAACTCACGTCCAGGCCTGCCGGAAACCCACTCAAATTCCCCCCCGAATAACTCAGGGTAAGTGGGGATGCTGTGGTGCCAAAACTGGCCAGACTGGTAGTACTGCTCACACTGGGTGCCGTGATGGTAGCCGTGCCCAAGTTGCTGCTGCTACGGGCAGCCGTCACTGGCGATGCCGCTGCCACCATCCGGGTATCACTAATTGCCACGCTGACATTAGCGGCTGCGGTCGAGGTTGGCTGGATCAGAAAACTGTCTCCGACTGTAGCCGTACTCGGGGGGGTGATCGTGAGCCCTACAGAAGCAGCCGTCACCGAGGCACCATCCGAAGTGCGCGTCAGGCGATAGGCGCCGCTGCTGCTGGTAAAGGTAAGTTGATAATCGTCCCCCGTCAGTTTGGAAATGTCGCCGTAATTCACTGTAGGTGCAGCGGTGCTCGTCGTGGCATTGGCCGAGCGGGTCACGGGGATAGCCGGCAGAGTGAACATGTCGGTCCCCAAATTGCCGTTCAGATCCTGACCAAGGCGATGCTGGGCGTTTACCGTACTGGCCAAACCTACGGCCACCAGCCCCAGTTGGTTCTGGGCCGTGGCCAGGGCGCCGGAACGCACCGAAAGCAGCCCACCCAGCTTTCCGCCTCCGAGCAGGGTTTCCGGAATGGGTACGGCACTCCCGCTTTCGGTCAGGCTATTGACGGCAAGTTTCTGAGGGTTGTCCGGAGAAGGCCTGGCCACCAGCGTCGTTGCCTTGGCACCCATGACCAGCGCTTGCCCCGTCCCAATGAAGATGGACATGGTGCCATCCGCCTGTCGGGAAGCCGTCACTTTGGTGAGCTGGTTGAGTTGCGTAATCAGCAGATCGCGCTGATCTTGCATGTCATTGGCTGTGGGGCCGGCCCCCCCTTGTTCGGCCACCATGATCTTTGCGTTTAGATCAGCGATACTTTTGGCGTAGGTGGAGATGGAAGAGACGGTATCTGCGATCTCCCCCTCGATCCCCGCTCCCACCTCGTTGATGCGATCCGAAAGGTTGTGGAAACGGGCTGTCATGGTCTGGGCCGATGACAGCATGGACTGGCGCGCAGGAATGCTCGAAGGATTGGCCGCGACCTCCTGCACCCCACTGAAAAAAGACTGCATGGCCGGCGTCATGCCCACGGAAGCATCTGCCAGCATGTTGTCGATCTCGCTGATCTGGGTGCTATAAGTATCGTATTCGTTGAAGCGGGTATCTGCCGCCAGCACCTGTTCATTCAGAAAACCGTTGTAGGCCCGCTGTACGGCCTGAACGTTGGTTCCCTCGCCAAAGTAGACGTTTCCCATCTGGGTGCCACCGTTGGTGGTCTGGATCACGCTCTGGCGGCTGTAGCCCGCAGTCCCTGCGTTGGCGATGTTGTGGCTGGTGGTCACCAAGCCCGCCTGGGCTGCATTAAGGCCTGTCAGACTGATGGTGTAAAAGCTGCTGCCCATGATTCCTGTCCTTTGGTTTAAGGATATTTACGGCCAGATCAGCAAAAACTTTGCCAATCAGGCCAGGGGACGGCCAGAACCGGCCAGGGCGGTGCGCAGGGTGTTGCCGTTAATGATACGGGCGAGCTTGTCGGCGTACATGGGATCGGTGGCGTAACCGGCAGCCTGGAGCCCCCGGGCGAAGGCATTGGCATCGGTGGTGCCCACCACCCGGGCGTAACGCGGGCTGGTGCTGATCAGGCGGGCGTAATCCTGGAAAGACTCCCGATACGAGCCATAGGCCCGGAAACGGGCATCTTCGCGTACCGCCACCCCGTTGCGGTATTCCGTGGTGTTGGTGGTGACACTGGCCCCATTCCAACCACGCCCGGCCTTGATGTTGAACAGATTGAAGCTGGGGCTGCCATCGGCATTGCGCAGCTCTTTCTTGCCCCAGCCGGTCTCCAGCGCCGCCTGGGCCACCAGAAAGCGGGCCGGGATGCCGGTGGCCCGGCTGGCTGCCTCGGCCTCGGGCCAGATACGCTGTACGAAGGCCTGGGCGGTGGGATTGTTGGGCATGCCCGGAATCCCCTCCATGCGCGCCTGGGGCGCCACGCCCTGGGCCTGCCCGGCAGTTTTTGCCGTCGCGGCGGCGGCGGCTCTTGCCGCTTCGGCCATCCGTGCCGCCCGGGCGGCCACCTGCTCAAAGCCCTGACGGATGGTGTTATCCAGCACCACCGCCGGATCGTTCTGCACTTCGCCGGCGCCTACACCCAATTCCAGGCCAGCCGTGGGTGCAGCCACCGGGTTGGCATTCCCACTTCCCTGGAGCCCGCCCCCCAGCTGGCGTTCGATGACCTTGGCCAGCCCCACGCCCTGCCCCTGGGACGAAAGCTGGAGCATCATCTGCTGATCCAGCAAGGTCTGGTAGCTGCGGGTTTCTTCGGTATCCAGCATGCCGCCCTTGGGCGAGGCCTCGCGCATGGACTTCATGACCTGCTGCATGAACAAGGCCTCGAACTGGCGCGACGCCTCCCGGATCGCCTCCGGGCTCTGGTCCCGGCTCAGGCGCTTGAGGCCGTTGAGGGTGTTCGGATCAAGGGCGTTGATCCGGCTGAAATCATTGCTCATCAGATCACCTCCAGCTCGGCCCGCAGTGCGCCGCTGGCTTTCATGGCCTGGAGGATTGCAATCAGCTCCAGGGGGTTGGCGCCCAGGGTGTTGAGGGCCTTGACCACATCGGCCAGGTTACTGCCCCCTTTGAGGTTGAAGAGTGTTCCGCCCTCCTGCTTGATATCCACCGAGCCCTTGTTGGTCACGGTAGTCTGGCCATTGGAGAGGGGCGCAGGCTGGCTCACCTGGGGATCATTGTTCACCGTGACGGTGAGGCTGCCGTGGGCCACGGCGCAGTTCTGCAAGGTAACGTTCTGGTTCATCACCACCGAGCCGGTGCGGGAGTTCACCACCACCTTGGCGGCCTGCTGAACCGGGGTCACATCCAGGTTTTCCAGCCGTCCGATAAAGGCCACCCGCTGATTGATGTCCTGGGGGGCGCGCACCTGGATCTGGCGCCCGTCCATAGCACGGGCGCTGCCGGGGGACATGGTGTTGATGGCATCCACGACCCGCTGGGCGGTACCAAAATCCGAATCGTTCAGCTCAAGGAGCACCAGATCCCCCTCGCCCACCCCACCGGGTACAGCACGCTCCACGGTGGCGCCCCCGGGGATGCGCCCGGCGGAGAGGTGATTCACGGTAACCTTGCTGCCTCCACCCGAAGCACCCGCCCCGCTGATCACCAGATTGCCCTGGGCGATGGCATACACCTGGCCGTCAGCGCCCTTGAGGGGCGTCATGACCAGGGTGCCGCCCTTCAGGGAGCGCGCATTCCCCATGGACGAAACCGTCACGTCGATCTGCTGGCCCGGGCGGGCAAAGGCGGGCAGATTGGCGGTGACCATCACTGCTGCCACATTCTTGAGCTGGAGCGACTGGCCAGGCGGCAGGGTGACGCCCAGATTACCCAGCATGTTGATGATGCTCTGCACGGTGAAGGGGGTTTGGGTGGTCTGGTCGCCGGAGCCGTCCAGCCCGACCACCAGACCATAGCCGATGAGCTGGTTCTGGCGCACCCCGGCAATGCTCGCCAGATCCTTGAGGCGTTCTGCCCGGGCAAGGCCGGGGGCCAGGGCCAGGATCACGCACAGACTTGCCAGCAGACGCTTCATCGCACGCTCCGGGGTTTCAAATCAGAAGGGCAGCACATTCACGAAGAAACGATGGAGCCAGCCCATCTGCTGGGTTTCGTCGATATAGCCATTGGCCCGGTATTCGATCCGCGCATCAGCCACCTGCACCGATTGCACGGTATTGCTGGTGGTCACATTCACCGGATTCACGATGCCGGAAAAACGGATGAATTCATTGCCCTGGTTGATGGCGATCTGTTTTTCTCCCGACACCAGCAGATTGCCATTGGGCAGCACCTCGATCACCGTGGTAGTGATGGTGCCGGTAAAGGCATTGTTGGCCGCCGCATCACCCTTGCCATTGAACTTGCTGGTGTTCTCACCCGATGCGCTGAGCGCGGCCAGGCCCGCCAGCGGCACCTTGGCCAGGGCCGAAATAGAAGCATCCAGGCTGGATCCCCGCTCTGCATTGGCCGACGATTTTTTGCTCGCCGCCGTCTGCTCCACCAGATTGATGGTGATGATGTCTCCGACAAAACGAGCACGCCGATCTTCAAACAAAGGGCGGGTAAAACCAGGCTGGAAAATTGCCCCGGGCTGGGAGGCCTGGGGCGTGCGCATCTCAGGGCGCATGCTCATGGGCTGATGCACCGCTGTGGGCGGAGTGGCCTGGAGTGCAGCGCAGCCGGATAAAAGCACCACACTCAAGGCTCCAAGCACACGCAAAAGTCTCATCATCATCGCACCCTCACCCCATACTCACAGGGAGGTGAGCTTACCCAGCATGGTGTCTGAGGTCTGAACAGCCTTGGAATTGAGCTCATAAGCACGCTGGGTCTGGATCATCATCACCAATTCTTCAGCCACATTCACGTTGGAGGTTTCCAGGTAGGTCTGGCTCAGGGTGCCCACTCCATTGGTACCTGGGGCATTCGGGTTTGGCCCGCCACTGGCAGCAGTTTCCAAAAAGAGGTTTTCCCCCACACTCTGCAGCCCTGCCGGATTTACAAATCCGACCAGCTGGATATTACCGATTTGGGCTGGCGCCACCTGGTTGGGCAGGGTCACCGACACCACGCCATCTTTGCCGATGGTGACCGACAAAGCATTCGCGGGCACCGTAATGGCCGGCTGGAGAGGATAGCCACTGGGCGTGACGAGCTGTCCATTGGCATCCTTTTGAAAAGCCCCATTGCGGGTGTAGCCCGTGGAACCATCAGGCAACAGAATCTGGAAGAAGCCCTCACCCTGGATTGCCACATCCAACGGATTACCCGTCTGAGACAAGTTTCCCTGCAGGTGAATGCGTTCGGTGGCCACCGGCTTCACCCCGGTACCAATTTGCAGGCCGGAAGGAATGGTGGTCTGCTGGGTTGACTGGGCGCCCGGCTGGCGCAGGTTCTGGTAAAGCAAATCCTCGAACACGGCCCGACCGCGCTTGAAACCGGTGGTGGAAACGTTCGCCAGGTTGTTGGAAATCACATCTAGCTGGGTTTGCTGAGCATCCAGGCCGGTACGGGCAATCCAGAGGGAGCGGATCATGGGGGAGTTCCTTCTAATGGCACTTCAGGAGGGATGCTAGCGCCCCCTCGCAGTGGGGGACGGCTGGATCAGGGGCGGGAAACACAGGCTAATTTCAATTGCATACACACATCAGGCGCCCCGGGTTAGAAGCTGGGCCGCAGACTTGTCCATCTCCTGAGCGGTGGAGAGCATCTTGGTCTGCATCTCGTAATGGCGGGCCAGGGAAATCATGCTCACCATCTGGTCCACCACGTTCACATTGCTGCCTTCCAAATAACCTGAGGCCACGCGTACGGCCGGATCAGCCGGCGCCGGGTCGCCACTGGCCAGCCGGAACAGACCATCTGCACCTCGGGTCAGATCTGCCTCCGGCGGATTCACCAGCTTGAGCTGATCGACCCCACTGGTGCTGTTGCGCGCACCACTGCGCGCCACCGTGGAAATGCTGCCATCAGCCCCCACGCTGATCTCCACATCCGGCGGAATGGTGATGGGGCCGCCACTGCCCAGCACCGGATTGCCGCTGCGGGTCTGGAGGATGCCGTTGGGGCTCACCTGAAAGCTGCCGTTACGGGTGTAGGCCTCGGAGCCATCCGGCATCTGGATCGCAAACCAGCCCTTGCCCTGCACCGCCATATCGAAGGTGCTGCCGGTCTGCTGCATGGGGCCGGCAGCCATGTTGTTGGCCACACTCGCATCCACCACGAAGGCCCGGGTGGGCATTTGCACGTTCTGCACCGGCACCGCCCGCAGCTTGTGTAACTCGGTTTTGAAGCCGGTGCTGGTGGCGTTGGCCATGTTGTGGGCCACCGAAGCCTGCTGGCCCAGGGTTGATGAGGCGCCACTCATGGCGGTGTAAATCAGACGATCCATCAGTTCGACTCCGGAAGTACTCGCACCAACGGCCTGCCCTTATCAAGTGCAGGCCGCTCACCTCCACATCATTTAAGCCACGCTGCGCTCAAACACCCAATTAGCGCAGATTCACCAGCGTCTGGAGAACCTGATCCTGGGTCTTGATGGATTGGGCATTGGCCTGGTAAGCACGCTGCTGGGTAATCATGCTGACCAGCTCTGAGGTCAGATCCACGTTGGACTCTTCAATCGCCATGGATTGCACCACCCCCAGATTACTCGTGCCAGGCGCATTGGGTTGCTCAGCTCCGGAGGCATTGGTGGCTGCCCACTGGTTTCCCCCCACCGCCTGCAAACCATTTGGATTCTGGAAGTTGGCCAGCCACACTTGCCCCATCACCCGGGTCTGGCCATTACTGAAATTACCTTTTATGGTGCCGTCGGCCCCAACCTGCACCCCTGTCAATTTGCCCGTGGCGTATCCATCCTGCTTCAGAAGATTCACCCCAAAACTGCTCCCGTACTGGGTCGAATCCGTCAGGTCCACCTTGAAGTCCAGGGTTGTCACAGCACCTGAAGAAATGGGATACGAAACGTTGTAGCTTTTGGGGGTCAGCAGCACCCCATTGGCATTAAAATTCACAGTAAGGGGCGTATGCACGCCCGTGGTCGGATTGATTTCAGGGGGATAACCGCCATCCAGACTGGTATACAAATCCCAAGTATTCGGTTGAGCTGTCTTGACAAAATACAGGGTCTGGGTATGGGGATTTCCCAAGCTATCGTACACCGTCTGGGAGGTGGTGCTTGAATAGCTACTGGGGTTCGTAATGCTGAACGCCGCATTTGTGGCGGTTGCCGTGGTCGAAGGTACATTGAGCGCCGTGGCTGCAGCCCCTGCCACCTTGATATCCGCCAGGCGACCAGTCCGCAGGGAGTTGAAACTCAGGACGCCGGCACTATCCGTACTAACCGCTACACGCCCCTTGAGGGTCGTTTGATCGATGGCCGCCTGAATGGCCGTGACCAGGGCACCACTATCGGCATACGTACCGGGAGCCACCGTCACAGTGGTGGCCGTTCCACCATCCACGGTGATCGACAACACGTTGGCCGGCGACGCCCCAACCGTCAAAGAAGCCGCAGCAGACCCCGTCACCATCGGTTTGGTCAGAGCACTCGGCGTTGACGAGCGCGCATCCAGGTTCACCACATAGCCCGCCCCTGTGGAGGCCTGGGGCTTGGCATCGCTGTAGTTCATCTTAATCTCCCCTGTGGCACCGGTGAGTTGCCCGTTGGCATCGGCCAGCTTACCGGTCAGGCGCAGGCCGGATGAGTTCACGATATAGCCGTTCTTGTCCGTCTGGAACTGACCATTCCGGCTATAGGTGATTTCACCGTTGTTGCTCATCCGGAAAAAGCCCTGACCGCTGATGGCCATGTCCAGGGTATTGTTCGACGAGGTCACGTTCCCCTGATTGAACAATTGGGCCATTTTCTCAACCGAAGCCCCTACCCCCACTTGGGCTGAACTGCCCGCCGATAAAGAGGCCGAAAACACATCAGAGAACTGGGCCGTTGATTGCTTGAAGCCTACAGTCCCTGCATTGGAAACGTTATTGCTGATGGCATCCAGGGACTTGGAAGAAATGGACAGCCCGCTCAGACCTTGTTGAAATCCCATGGAATCCTCCGTTACAGAATCTGCTTGATATCGCTCATGCTCACCGGCGAGGTGCCCCCTACATCCAGGGAAACCCCACCCGAACTGGTACGCAGCACGCTATTCACTGTCGTCAACTGCAAGGGCGTGGCCTTGAGGGTATTGGTGCCCTGGGTTGCTGTTACGCTGAAAGAATATTTACCCGTGGCTGCAGCAGTACCGCTGTTGTTCAGCCCATCCCAGACAAAGTCCATCACGCCTGCCTGCTGGGCGCCCAACTCGAGCTTGCGTACTTCGAGCCCGTTGGCATCCTTGATGCTGACCGTGACCTTGTCGGCCGCACTCGGCAACTCAACCCCGCCATAGGTTTTGCTTCCGCTGGTAAGGCTCAGGCTTGATCCACTTACCATCACGTTCTTACCCACCAAGGCCGTTGCCTCCAGCACGTCATTGGATTGGGAATTGCTCAGCAGGGTATTGAGCGTGGAATTCAACTTATCGATCCCATCCACCATGTTGATCTGGGCCATCTGGCTGGTCATCTGAGCGTTGTCAGCCGGATTGAGCGGATCCTGGTTCTTGAGCTGCTCGGTAAGCAGTTTGAGAAACTTGGCCTGGGCATCATCAACGCTATTGGTGGTGCCCGTGCTCTTGCGCGTCTGCAGGCTGGAAATGAAGTCCGACGAGGCCGTGCTCGTGGTGCTGGAGGTCGAGGAACTCACCGTACTCATGCTGGATTACTCCCGGGAAAACAACTCAAAAATACTTCAGGACAGGCTCAGGACTGGCCAATGCCTAGGGTTTTTTCCATGAGGCTCTTGGCAGTCCCCATTACTTCGGCATTGTTCTGATAAGCTCTGGAGGCCGAAATCATGTTGGTCATTTCCTCCACCACATTCACATTGGGCATGGCCACATAGCCTTTTTCATCGGCGGCAGGATTGGACGGGTCATAGGTCATGCGCATCGGTGCAGCACGCTCCGCCACCGGCGTCACCTTCACCCCCTGGGCCTCGGTGCCGCCCATGGGTACGGCGGCGAATACCACCTGCTTGGCCTTGTAGGGCTGGCCGTTGCTGGAGGTGACGCTATCGGCATTGGCGAGATTGCTGGCGGTGGTATTCAGCCGCTGGGACTGGGCATGCAGGGCACTACCCGCCACATGAAAGACATTCAGCAAGCTCATGGTTCAGCCCTCAACGATCCTGAATGGCCTGCTGCATGGTGCGCAGCAAACCGTTGATGAAGGTGACACTGGCCTGGTATTGCACCGAGTTCTCGGCAAACTCGCTGCGTTCCACATCCATGTTCACCGTATTGCCATCCACCGCGCCCTGCTCTTCATTGCGGTACTTGAGCTGGGATTTGAGGGGATCCGCCTTCACGCCTTCCTGATGGCCACGGGCGGTCGTAGCCAAGGGCAGGCTGCCGCCTTTGCCATTGGCCAGCACCTGAGCCATGGCCGTCTTGAAATCCAGATCCCGGGCCTTGAAGTTCGGGGTGTCGGCATTCGCGATGTTGGCGGCCAGCACCTGCTGCCGGTAGGCCCGCACATTCAGCGAGGACTGCATGAAACGTAATTGATCACCTAGTCGGTCACTCATCGGATTCACCCTGAAAAGGCTCGCCCCGGGGGCGGAAAGAGAAAGCACGTCTGAGGAACTCAAGGCAGCTTCCATGCCAGGCATCCTAATCAGGCCCTACCAGCCTTCAACCCTCAAACAGGGAAGCAAACCCCGCTCAATTCTGCCCAACCCCAGCATTCCGGCAGCAAAAGCCCCTTCCATGCGGCAATAAGCGGCAATTCCTGCCGGCAAGCCTGGTTTGCGGCAAAGTGATTGAAATAACAGGGAAACACCCCTCAGTTTCAGCCCCGCCTGCCCGCCTGAAAGCGCTTCAATACCTCCACCCTTTCATTCCATCACCCATCATGCGTGCACGCCTGCTCCTCTCCCTCCTGCTCGTGCTGCCCACTGCCCACGCACGCCAAGACCCACTACCCGTGCGCCAAGCTGTAGAACGCTTCCTCTATATCCAGACGCAAAGCCTGGCCGGTGAGGTGCGGATACAGGTGGGCGAGTTTGCACCCGACAACCAATTGCAGGCCTGCGATCAACTCGAAGCCTTTCTGCCGCCCGGCGCCCGGGCCTGGGGGCGCAGCTCCATCGGCGTGCGCTGCCTGAGCCCCAGCCCGTGGACGGCCTTCGTGCCGGCCCAGATCTCGGTCCGGGGGCCCTATCTGGTGACGGCCGGCCCCCTGCCCGCCGGCCAAGCCATTGCGCCGGCTGACTTGCGCCAGGAAATCGGCGATTTGACCGCCTTGCCTGCCGACATTCTGGGCGACCCCAGCCGGGCCGTAGGCCATATTCCACGCCAGCCCCTGGCTGCCGGAAAACCCCTGAGTGCCGGCCTGCTGCGCCAACCCCCCGCCGTGCTCCAGGGGCAGATGGTGCGGGTGCTCACCCGAGGGGTGGGTTTTCAGGTGTCCACCGAAGGGCAGGCCCTGGCCACGGCCACCGATGGACAGAACATTCCGGTACGGCTCGCCAGTGGCCAAGTGATACGCGGCACGGCCCGGTACGGCGGGCAGGTGGAGGTGCCCATGCCCTAAACGGTACCCCCGCAGCCCTGCAAGCCAGATAGGCCCCTTCCCGGGTTAAAGTTCTGCGTCTGCCTGACGTAGACAGACTCAAATCATGGAAGAAAGGGCTATGCCGTGAAGATCGATAACTCCGTCAAATCCAGCGGAGCCTTGCCCAGCGGCGACGGGCGAGCGCGTTCCGCCAAGGACTCCACCAGCACCGCCAGCAGCAGCGCAAGCGCCAGCAGTGGCAAGGTGGAGATTTCATCCCTCTCATCCCACCTTCAACACATGGAGGCGGTGATGGAAAGCACCCCCGTGGTGGATAGCGCCAAGGTTGCCGAAATCCGCCAGGCCATGAGCGATGGCCTGTTCAAGGTGGATACCGGCAAGGTGGCCGACGGCCTGATTCAAAGTGTCCGTCAGATGCTGTCTGCCCAGGGAGGCAGTGAATAAGGACAAGGACACTCCATGCGTACGGCTTCAGAATCCAGACCCAGCGCCCTGCCTGCCCCATTGATGGATCAGCTGGCCCAGCTCATTCAGCAAGAAAGCAGCGGATTTGCCCGTTTTCTTGAGCTGCTCGGCGAAGAGAAGAATCTGCTCTGCAGTACCCGTACCGATCAGCTCACCGCCCTGACCGAAGAAAAAACACGCCAGTACCTCCAGCTCCAGCAGATGGCCGATGCCCGCATCGGCCTGCTGGCACGCCATGGCATCCGGCTGGAACAGACCCAGCTGGACGCACTGTTCCAGAACGCCCCGGCCCTACACGCCGCCTGGGATGAAATGCTCGACCTGGCCCAGCGGGCCCAGAAACTGAACCAGATGAATGGCCACCTGATTCTGGCGCGCATGCAACACACCCAGCGCGCCCTGGGCGTGCTCCTGAGCGCCCCGGAACAGGCGGCAGTGTATGGCCCCGACGGCCAATCCCGCGCAGGCGCCGGATCGCGACACTGGGGCTCAGCCTGAGGATCGGATGCTGAACTGAAAACTCAGTGCTCAGCGTCCGCGCCCCCTTGCGCGCACTGTTGTAAAAACCAGGACCGAAAGCACTCCAAAGCTGGATCGCGGCTCAGATCCGTTCGACAGGCAAGATGGTGGCGGCTCTCCTCCAGCACAACCACCTCTTTAACTGGCCGCACCAGCACGCCCTGTTTCATCAGGGGCTC
>JAJTBM010000447.1 GCA_021286885.1 Rhodocyclales bacterium | reverse complement strand
ACGGCCGCCTTCAGTTCTTTTGAATATCTCACTGCGTTGCCCTCCTTGCCCCAGATTCAGAACCCGATTTTAGATCGGGATTTGAGGACATCTAGCCTGACATCTGGGGACCACACCATTGCTCCGTATTTTGCCCTCAATAAGTACCGTACCGCTCGGTCCTTTTAAAAACTAAACACTTTAAATTTGGCTTTCGCGACAAAGAAGTCTTCAAAGGGGAGGGCACGGTTTAGACGCCTGGTGCATGAAAACTTCTGAAAAGCGAACAGCGTGCACCGCCCACACAACATACGGTGACAGTGCAAAATGCATATTTCCGTGTCGGGGTTTTTGCCCGGCTTTTCTGAGTTTTTTCTTGGAGATCTGCCCATGAACGCTGTTCGCCGCCTTCGCCGTTGCTCCCTCGTGGCCATGCTCGTATTTTGTGGAAGTGGGGCTGTTGCCGCTGACGCGCCCCAATTTTTAAACTCGGGCAAAGTCTGGCCCCCTGAGCTTCCGTTTTCAGAAGCGGTGCGTGTCGGAAACACCCTATATCTGTCGGGCCAGTTGGGTATCGTCCCCGGCACGCTGAAACTCGTACCGGGAGGTATCCAGGCTGAAGCCAGGCAGGTGATGGAAAACATCAAAACCTCCCTGGAGGCCCATGGCTACCAAATGCGCGACATCGTCAAATGCACCGCCATGCTGGCTGACATGGGCGAGTGGGGCGCCTTCAATCAGGTCTACAAAACCTTCTTCAGTACTCATTACCCGGCGCGCAGTGCCTTTGGCACCAATGGGCTCGGTTTGGGGGCTCGGGTGGAGGTCGAGTGCATGGCGGTGCTTGAAAAATAGCGCCTTGCCTTGTCCGCCTTGTTTTTCCTGATGCCCCCCGGGTTTCTCCGCGTCACTCCCTTTTACGTTTGCGTTAAAATCCTTCAAGCATTATGTAACCCGGCTGACATTCCCAGGCGGATCCTTCGCCGCACCACCGTACCCGCAGCATGCCCTTTCTTCCCGTCAGCCGGGCTTTGACTGGAGCATGGATTTGGACGCAATCATTGATATTCGGGGCAGCGATCTGCGCTGCCTGGGGGTGGCCGGGGGCAGTGAGTACCGGATTGATGCCCTGGAGGCCACCAGTGCCCTGCGCAGCTTTGCGCGCCGCTACGAGCGCACGCTCAAAGATGTGGATGCCCAGCGCAGCCTGGGCCAGGAGATGGCCGCCTGGCTAGATCGCACGGGCTGGATCAGCCACTGGCTGGCCCAGCCTGGGGCGCGGCGGCTGTGTGTGCAGCTGGCGAGCAGCGATGGCGGCACGGCCCTGGGCCTTGCGCTGCTGGATGCCCCCTGGGAACTGCTCACCGCGCCTGGGGATGATTTTCTGGCGCTGGATGGGGTGCAGCCCTTTTTGGTGCTGCGCCGGGTGGGGGCACCTGCGGAGCCCTGGGCACCTGCCTACAAAAACCTGTCTTTGCTTTTCATGGCGGCGGCCCCCCAGGGCGAGCACGAGCTGGATTTCGAGGCCGAAGAGGCCGCCATTCTGGGCGCCACCGAAAAAGCCCTGGTGCAGCTCCATGTCGAAGAAACCGGCAGCCTGGAAGGCCTTGCCTACCGGGTGAGCGCAGATGGCCCCTTTGAAGCCCTGCATATCAGCTGCCACGGCGCCCAAGACCCCACCCACGGGGCTGTGCTTGCCCTGGAAAACGACTACGGGGCGTGTGATCTCGCCAGCCCCGAAAACCTGGTCACGTGCCTGGACGATACCACTCGCCTGCCCCTGGTGTTTTTGTCGGCCTGCCAGACCGCCGAGCAGGTTGAAGGGGCGGAGGGTTTCCCGGTGGAATCCTTCGTCCGGGCCTTGTTGCGGGCCGGCGTGGCCAATGTACTGGGCTGGGATGGCTCGGTGCGGGATGCGGATGCCATTTTGTTCGCCCAAAGCCTCTACGCCGCCCTGGGGCTGGGGCGCGGCTTGCCAGAAGCAGTGGCGCTGGCCCGTCAGAGCCTGCTCCAGGCCCATTTGGGCGACCGCAGCCAAGGCACCCACTGGCATCTGGCCCGGCTCTACCTGGGCCCCGCCGGGGGCGGTGCGCTGGTCAGCAATAAAAAGCCGCGCCATGCCTTGCTCGCCAACCAAACCCACGCACAACAGTTTCTGGATGGCGCCCACGCCCAGGTGCCGGTGGCCACCCGGGCGGCCTTTGTGGGGCGGCGGCGTGAAATCCAGCAGGCCCTGCGCCTGCTTCAGGACGAAACCCTGCCCGGGGTGCTGATCCAGGGCATGGGCAACCTGGGTAAATCCAGCCTCGCCGCCCGCATCGCCAGCCGCCTAACCAAACATAGCCCGGTGGTGGTATTTGGCCGTTACGATGCCAGCACTGTTTTTGAGCGCATGCTGGCCGCCGTGCCCGCGTCTGCACGCAGCGCTTACAGAAACACTTGGCAAGCCACCATTGATGCCGATGAAAGCGCCCTGGCCGATGCCCTCGAAACCCTGCTGCTGGGGCCCGAGCTGCTGGAAAAGCCGGTTTTGCTGGTGGTGGATGATCTGGAGCGCATTCTGGAGCAGCCCGCCCCCGGCCAGGCCCTCACCCCTGTGAGCGCTGGGCACCGCCAGGCCCTGGCGGCCTTGTTGCGAGCCTTCCAGCAGGCCCGCAGCCAGGGCAGCCCCTCATGCCTGCTCATCACCAGCCGCTATCGTTTTACCCTGCCCGATT
>JAJTBM010000446.1 GCA_021286885.1 Rhodocyclales bacterium | reverse complement strand
GAGCTCGGCCAGGGGGCCGGTTGTGCGGCTGCCCAGGCGGATGAAGTTGACCGCCACCTGCTTGTAGGGCTGCAAGGCGGTGGGCAGGCCGGGTACGGGCTTGAATTTGTGGGCTTCGGGCAGCTCGCCGTTGTGCTTTTTGAGCTGGGCCAGCTCTTTGCGGAGCTTGTCCAGATCTCGGGCGACCTTGTTGAGGGTGTCGAGGGCGCGCAATTCCTGACCGAGGGACAAATTGCCGGCCAGTTCGTTGCGTCGGTCTTCCTGCTGGCGCGGGGTCTGGGGGCCGGTGTCGCGGCCTTCGTAGTGATCCGGGTTGATCTGGATTACCCACAGCAGATCGGGCTTTTCGTCGCGCTTCTTGCCGGCAAAGAAATTGCTGATCGGCGGGTTCTGGGAATACAGGCCGTCCCAGAAATAACGCTGCACCCGCTCGCCTTCGACCCCGGCGGTTTTATTGACCACCAGGGGGCCGGCCACGAACAGTTCGGGGATACAGGCGCTGGCGAGCAGTTCGTCCATGCGCACCCCTTCGGCGGGCCATTCGGGGAAGGCGCGGAAGGCGGCCTGGGGGCTGGAGGCGGGATTCACCACATCCACCGCGCCCACATATAAATCCACTCCGGGCCGGCCATGGAAATGCTCGGCGTGGGGGGCAAGGCCCAGGGATTTGCGCATGTCTTCCTTCATGCGGGATTGCACTAGGGAAGACACAAAGGCGCTGGGGGGCGGGTTTTTAAGGGGGAGCAGCTCCTGGGCGGCCATGCTCCATTGGGTGCCCAGGTTCATCAGGTAATCGCCCCACCACCGGGGGGATTTGTCGCGGGGGTCCAGGGTGGCCTTGTTGCGATTCCAGTAGCGCAGCACCCGGGCGGCGCCTTCGGCCCAGTTGTCGTCGTGGTCGCCGCCGTGGGCCGGGTGGGTCTGGCTCCAGGCCATGGCCGCCGTGATGGCGCCCCCAGAGGTACCAGACAGGCCGCCGATCCGGAAAGGCATGGCGGGCAGGGTTGCACGGAAATGCTCGCAGGCCAAGAAGAGGTAGGCCAGGGCGCCCGCAGTGAAGGCGGTATGGGCGCCACCGCCCTGACAGGCAATCGCGACGCGGGGAAGGGCTACAGCAGGGGCAGACGACGTTTGCACGGACGATGCAGCAGGCGCGGTCGGCGCGGTAGACGCAGTAGACGTATTCATCGCAAAACCTCAGGAGCGGAAAAGACGGGAATACTGCGTCTCATGGCGTGCGCTGGCAAGGGCTAATCCCGGCTGGAAATTGCTCCAGCATGGCTGGGGCAGCGTCATGGCATGGGCGACGTGGGCCGGCACCTGCTCGGCCAGCCCCGCCAGCAGGCGCTGGCCGGCGGCCTGGCCCAGGGGCATGGCCTTGACGGCGGCCATGACCGCATTCTCCAGCCAGGCCCAGGCGTAGCCGCTAAGGGCGTCCGGGGGGTCGATCTGCCAGGCGGCAGCGGCAGCCGACCAGATCGCCGGAAACGCGGTTTCGCCCCCCTCCGTGGCCACCAGGGCCTGGAGCCGGGCAGCCCAGCCGGGCAGATCGCGAAAGGCTGGCAGATCCACCAGCAGACGCACCAGCGAATAGCCCATCTGGAGGGTTTCGGCGCGCAGTTCGGCGGTTTCGCGACTGGCGATGAACAGGGTGTTGAGCTCGGCCACCCGGGCATCGTTGCCGCTGCGCCAGGCGTCGATTTGCTGATGCAACAGGGGCAGCTCGTAGCAGGCGAGGCTGGCGGCGAGCACGTCGGCCAGCCATTCGCCCACCTGGGCTTCGGTGCGGGCCAGGCCGCTTTCCACCGCCCATTCGAGCCCCTGGGAATAGGTGTAGGCCCCCACCGGCAGGGCGGGGCTCACCAGTTGCAGGAGGCGAACCAGGGGCAGGCTCATGGCCGGCCCCCGGCGCCTTTCACCCGTACGCAGTGGGCGACGTCATCCAGAGTCACGGCAGCGGGGCCGCCGTGGGCGCACTTTGGGGAACATCCCGGGTGGTGACGTCTTGTCATTTGTACTGGTGAATCCGGGCCTCGGTGGCGCCGCGCTCCGCATGGTGGTGGCCATGGGCGTAGGCGCCGGCTTCGGGCTCAAAGGGGGCGCTCAGGCTGTGCACCTCGGCGCCGAGGCCGATGAGCATGGTCTGGAGCACGTGGTCGGTCTGGATGCGCAGCCAGCCCTCCCCCACCTGCACCGCCACGTGGCGGTTACCCAGGTGGTAGGCGGCCCGGGCCAGGGCGTAGGCATCGGCGCAGCGGGCTTCGAGCAGCGCTTCGGGGGCGGCGACCACCTCCACCACGCGCCCGTCCTGGGCCTGCAGCAGATCGCCGCCGCGCAGGATGGTGCCTCGGGGCAGGAACAGGCCCACCTCTTCGCCATGGGCCAGCCGGGTGCGCAGGCGGCTCTTGGTGCGGGCATCAAAGTTGAGTTCGAGGCAGGCCGTGGGGGCGGCGGTGCCGGCGTACAGGGTTTCGATCAGCAGCATGGGCGTTCAGAACAGGAAATAACGTTGGGCCATGGGCAGCACGCTGGCGGGCTCGCAGGTGAGCAGTTCGCCATCGGCGCGGACTTCATAGGTTTCGGGATCGACGCTGATCTCGCCCTGCCAGTCGTTGTGAATCATGGAAGACTTGGTGACGCTGCGGATGCCGCGCACCGCCTCCAGGGGCTTGACCAGCCCCAGCCCATCGAGGCTGCCCTTGG
>JAJTBM010000445.1 GCA_021286885.1 Rhodocyclales bacterium | reverse complement strand
TGAATCAGTTTTTCCAAGGCCGTCTCCAGCAGCAGAAAATTATGGGCGACCAATTCGGCTACTGCCTCATCATGCCCAGCCAGCTCCAGCGTTGCATTGGCCACAAGACAACCGCGCCTTTGAAGGTCGCACAGCTCATCTTCGGCAATGCAGGTCAGAAACTGCCGAATCAGTGCTTTCGGCGCGCCTGGCGCAGACAGCGAGGCCACATGGGCTTCAGTGATTGCCCTATAGCGGCGCAAAGCCTGTTGATACAACCCCTGCTTACTCTCAAAGGTGCTGTAGAGACTGCTACGAGACAAGCCCGTTCCCTGAACCAAGTCTTGCACTGAGGTTGCCGCATAACCACGTTGCCAGAACACGCGCATGGCGGCGTCTGCCACTTCATCGGGCTCGAAATCTTTGGAACGCATAAACCCTCGCAGACAGGAATGATCGTTCCAGTAAACATACGCCATACATTCCAGCGCCGTCAAGCACCCAACTCACGCCTACAATGACAGCTCCTTCCCTTCCTGCGGAGCAAGCATGTACAAAACACATACCTCGATTCTGGCGGGCTTGATCCTGCTGGGCAGCCAGGGGCTGGCCCAGGCGGGCAACAATGACCCGTATGGCACCAGCGGCGAGTTTGATTACTACCTGCTCAGCCTGTCCTGGTCGCCCACCTACTGTCTGACCCACCCCACAGACGGCCAGTGCACCGGCAAGGGTTTCGGCACCGTGCTGCATGGCCTGTGGCCCCAGTACACCAACCCCAAGGCCCATGATGGCCACGGCTGGCCCCAGTTCTGCAAGACCACCCAAACCCTGGACAAGGCCGCCCGGGAGTTTGGCAACAGCGTGTTCCCCAGCCCCAAACTGGTCTCCCACGAGTGGGGCAAGCACGGCACCTGCACGGGCCTGAGCGCCCTGGATTATTTCAAGGCTGCCGACCAGGCCCGGGACAACATCAAGCTGCCGCCCAGCCTGGAAGCCCCCACCACGGCCCGCAGCTACAGCCTGGATGAGCTGCGCAAGGCGATTCTGGATGCCAACCCCGGCATGCCGGCCCGCAGCCTGACCCTGAGCTGCCAGGGGCCTGAGCTGGCCGAAATCCGGGTGTGCACCACCCAGACCCTGCAGCCCACCGCCTGCGCTGGCAATGTGCGGGATCGCTGCAGCCGCGACAGCATCCGGGTGCCTTCGGTACGCTAAAAAACCAGGGCGGAGCCCGGGCATCGACGGGCTCCGCCGCCGGTTTTCTGACAGGGTTTTACCGGAACCCACAAAACTGTCAGGCAAAAATCACGATTTTCTTGAGGCGGATGCATCGCGTTTTCGCTAAGGTCGCAAAAACCTTGCGGGGCAGCGGCACCTGCACCGAGCGCAATCTCTCGCCTGCCGCTGCCTGCACGCATCCACACGCACCTACAAGAAAACGGAGACACCCCGATGCATGCTTCCCGCCTGCGCCCCCAGCAACGCCCCGCTCATCTGCATCCCCTGGCCCTCGCCCTGGGCAGTGCCCTCGGCCTCATGGCCCAGCAGGCCCAGGCAGCCGACCCGGTGCCGGTGGAACTGAACCCGGTGGTGATTACCGGCAGCCGGGTGGAAGAAAAGAGCTTCGACATGCCTGCTTCGGTGGATGTGCTCACCCGCCAGCAGATCACCGAAGGCCAGGCCCGGGTGAACGCCACCGAAGCCCTGGCCGCCGTGCCGGGCATCGTGGCCAATAATCGCCAGAACTACGCCCAGGATCTGCAGATTTCCAGCCGGGGCTTCGGGGCCCGTTCGGCCTTCGGGGTGCGGGGCGTGAAGCTCATCACCGATGGCATCCCCGCCACCATGCCCGACGGCCAGGGCCAGGCGGCCACCTTCAACCTGGACATGGCCGAGCGCATGGAAGTGCTGCGCGGCCCCTACTCCGCCGTGTATGGCAACCATGCGGGCGGCGTGATACAGCTGTTCACCCGCGAACCGGGCGAACGCACCAGCGTGGAAGGCAGCTTTGCCGCTGGCAGCTACGGCACCCGCAAGACCGACCTCAACGCCGAAGGCCGCCTGGACGGGCTGGGCTATCTGATCGACGTTTCCCGCTTTGATACCGACGGCTACCGGGAACACAGCGCTGCCAGCCGGGAGCAGGTTTACAGCAAGATCACCACCCGCCCCACCAACGACAGCAAACTGAGCTTCATCATCAGCGGCCTGCGTCAGCACAACACCCAAGACCCCCTGGGCCTGAGCTGGAGCGCCGCCAAGACCGACCCCAAGGGCGTGGACAGCGCAGCCCTCACCTACAACACTCGCAAGAGCATCGACCACCTGCAAGGGGGCGTGAATTTTGAGCAGCGCCTGGGCGCAGACACCCTGCAACTGACTGCTTACACCGGCCAGCGCAGCGTGATCCAGTACCAATCCATCCCCAAGAGCGCCCAGACCAACCCGCTCCACTCGGGGGGCGTGATCGACTTTGATCGAACTTTCTACGGCATCGGCGCCCGCTACATTGCGGTACGTGAGCTGGGCGGCGGCAAACTGACCACCACCACTGGCATCGACTTCGACAGCAGCACCGACCAGCGTCAGGGCTACGAAAACTTCATCGGCAGCACGCTGGGCGTCAAAGGCAAGCTGCGCCGGCAGGAAAGCAACAGCGTCCAGAGCATCGACCCCTACATCCAGACCGAATGGAGCAAGGGCGACTGGGCCTTCACCGGCGGCCTGC
>JAJTBM010000444.1 GCA_021286885.1 Rhodocyclales bacterium | reverse complement strand
ACGTAAGCCTGACCGGGTGTTTTACATCGTCTTACAACCCCTTGCTTCGCCTTGGCTGAGGCCTGCCATCATTCGAAAATGAGCAGTGTAGAACTGTGCGGCAGTGTTCGGGGCTGATGCCCGAGCGTATCGGATCAGGTAGGATGAAGGCCATGTCGAGAAAGAAGTCTTTGCCGATGATGCGGGCCCGTCTGGCCCTGGGCCTGCTGGTGATCGGACAGCTATGGGGCGCCGCTGGTGCCCGGGCCGAACCTGGCGAGCGACGCCACCCCTTTGTGCTGCCGGGCGGCCTGCCCCGGGATCTGCCCACGCTCCAGCCCCAGGGCTTCGTGTCTTCCGACACCGTTCGGCGGGAGAGTGAGGATGTCCACACCCGCCGTACCTGGAGCGTTGAAGAACGCTACCAGCCCCGTCGGGACTGAAGTTTCCGGTGCCGATGCACCGGGTGCGTGCCCCAGGGCGGCGGGGGCGGTAGAATTCGCCCCCTATGAAGATTCTTGCCATCGAAACCTCCACCGATCAGGCCAGCATTGCCCTGCTGCTGGATGGTCGCCTCATCGAACACCCCGTACCGCCCCGCCAGGGGCCGGCTGAAACCCTGCTTCCCGCCATTCGTGGCTTGCTGGCCGAGGCCGGCGTGGGCCTGGACGCGCTGGATGCCTTTGCTTTCAGCGCCGGGCCTGGTGCCTTCACCAGTCTGCGCCTGGGCTGCGGCGTGGCCCAGGGTTTGGCCCTGGGTTGCGGCAAGCCGGTGATTCCGGTGGGCAGCCTGGACGTGCTGGCCCGGGCCGCCGAGCGGGCCCAGGTCTTTGTGGTAGCCGATGCCCGCATGGGCGAAGTCTATTGCGCCCCCTATCAGATGCAGGATGGGCAACTCCAGCCCCTGGCCGAACCCGTCTGCTGCGCCCCGGCAGAGGCCCGGCTGCCCGACGGCGAAGGCTGGTTTGGCTTTGGCTCCGGCTTCCGGGCCTATCCCGATGCGCTCCTGCCCGCTCTTGGGGTGGGGCTCGCGGGTTTTGATCCCAGCCCCATGCCCCGTGCCGGCACCCTGGCCCAACTTGCCGTCGAAGCGGCTGCCCGGGGCGAGGCTGTAGACCCTGCCGATGCCCGTCTGCGCTATGTGCGCGACAAGGTGGCCATGACCACCGCCGAGCGTCTCGCCCGGGGAGGCAAGGCATGAGTGCCCCCGCGACGGGCGTGTCCAGCGTTGATTTCCGCCCCATGCAGGAAATTGATCTGCCTTGGGTGGCTCTGGAAGACCAGCGTCTCTACCCCTATCCCTGGAGCGAGGGCAATTTTGCCGACTCCCTCCGGGCGGGTTACTCCGGTTGGGTCATGACCCTCGATGGCGCCCATGCGGGCTACGGGGTGATCATGAAAGTGCTGGACGAAGCCCATCTGCTCAATATCAGCGTGCTCGCCTGCTACCAGGGCCAGGGCTGGGGCCGTCGTTTGCTCGATGAACTCTGTGATGTGGCCCGCGCCCACCAGTGCGAGCAGATGCTGCTGGAAGTGCGTCCCTCCAATACTCCCGCCCTGGCCCTGTATGAGCGCTACGGTTTTGAACTGCTGGGCCGGCGCAAGGGCTATTACCCGGCTCCCCAGGGGCGCGAAGACGCCCTGGTGATGAGGCGCGCCCTGTGAGCATGACGCTGCGCCGTGCGGCCATCCTGCGGGAAATGGGCCTTGCCCCCCTGTGGCGCCCCCGGGATGCGGCGCCCCTGCCGGCCCTGCAAGCCCCGCTTGAGACGACGCCCGCCCGGCCTGCGCTGGCGGTGTCAGCGCCTACGCCTGCCCCCGCGCCTGTTTCGGCACCTGCTCCGCGCCCCGCCATGCCGCGCATGGAAGCCCCCCCGCTGCGCCCGGTGGCCCCAGCCCCCGAAGCGCGCCCCCGTCCGGCAGCGATCCCCGTCGCCCCTGCGCCCGCCCCGGCGGCGCCAGTGCTTGCCCCTTCCCCCGAGCGGCTGGCCGAGCTGGCGGGCTTGGGTTGGGAGGCTTTGGAGGCCCAGATCCTGGGCTGTCAGGCTTGCTCCCTGAGCCAGCGGCGCAAGCAAGCGGTGCCCGGCGTGGGCGACCGCCAGGCCGACTGGCTGTTTGTGGGTGAAGGCCCTGGCGCCGAGGAAGATGCCCGGGGCGAACCCTTTGTGGGCCAGGCGGGCAAGCTGCTGGATGCGATGCTCGCCGCCATCGACCTGCGGCGGGGCGAAGACGTTTACATCGCCAACGCGGTCAAGTGCCGCCCGCCCAACAATCGCACCCCAGAAGCCGCCGAGCTGGCCAGCTGCTTTCCCTATCTGCAACGCCAGGTCGCGCTGATCCGGCCCCGGCTCATCGTGGCCCTGGGGCGCCCGGCGGCCCATGCGCTGCTCAACCAAGAGCTCAAGATTTCGGCGGCCCGGGGGCGCTTGTTTGATTACGCCGGGATTCCGGTGATCGTTACCTATCACCCGGCCTATCTGCTACGTAATCAGAGCGACAAGGCCAAGGCCTGGGAAGACCTGTGCTTTGCCCGGCGCACCATGCAGGGGCTGAAGGCCGAGGCCCGGACGGAGGGCCCATGAGCGCAGGGGGACGCAAGTCTGCCGTTTGTCTGGCGCTGGCCCTCTCGGGGTGTGGCTACACCCAGCTCCATGAGAGCGAGGAAAGCCTCCCGGCGGCTGCCCGTGAGCTGGTGCAGCCCTACACCCAGCGTGCAGAGTTCCTTCCTCCGCCCATCC
>JAJTBM010000443.1 GCA_021286885.1 Rhodocyclales bacterium | reverse complement strand
GTGCGTAGGGCTTGTGCAGCCAGTGGCGCACGATTTCTTCGTCCCGCCGGGGCAGGTAGGCAAAGCCGGCCAGCACGTCTTCCACCACGGTGCGGGCCACCCAGTGGGGCACCACTTTTGTGGTGAGCATGTGGAAGTACCAGGCGAAGGGGTAGCCGGCAGCTCGATCAAAACTCACCAGCGCATCGTGCAGGGCCAGTTCTCGGGTGCCTTCCCGGGCCTTGAAGGCAGGGGCTTCTCCGTCGATGGCGGGGACTGGATGGGCATGCAGGTGGGTTTGGCGAAAGCGATCCAGGTGTTCCCGCAAGGCCAGCACCCAGTGGTTGCTGAAGGCGGTGGCGTGGCCGGCGCTGCTCTTGCCCCAGTCTTCCACAAAGCGGTGGATGGCCTGGGGTTCGGGTTGTTGGTCGCGGATGCGGGCCAGCAGGTCGCCCACATGGATCAGGCGGCGCAGGGTGTAATAGGGCAGGCCTACCGGCTGACTATGGTGATGGGTGTGGTCCGGGTCTACCAGTTCCTCGATCTGGCTGGGGGCCGGAGTCTGGCCAAATAGGATATGGGAGTGGGTTTCCTGGAGGTCTTCGATTTCCAGCTGGAGATAGTCCGTCGGTTGATCACCCAGCTGGGCCACAAAATAATGGGTACGTCCCACCCGGCGGGTCGCCATCAGTTTCTGGTCTGCATATTCCTCGCAGAACACGTCCATGTCGCCCCCCAGATGGTCGAGGGTTTCTTCGGCCCAGCGCTCCAGATCATCGGAAATGCGTTCGCCGCTGGCCTTGAGTACGCCCCCCAGCCGATACCAGCCCCCTCGGCACAGGATGCGCCGGAAACTGTATTCGGGAATGCGCTTGCCCAGTTCCCGGGCGAGGGCGCCGGGGCCGGCCGAAACCGGCACGATGGTACAGACTTCGGTAATGGCAGGCTCCAGGGCCTTGGTGCGATCGGTCCAGGTCGGGAGGGCGTTCATGGGTGGGCTCCTAGGTGTTCTGAGATCGGCAGGGATCAGCTAAACGGCAAAATACAAATGACAAATGACAAATGGCAAAGAAGGCGGTGAGGCTCTCTACGGGGAGTCCAGACGAGCGCAGGCCCGCGTCCTGGCGCGGGCTTCGGGCACTTAGCAGTCCAAGGGTGCAGATGTCATGGTTGGGGTGGTCGTCGGTGGGGGTGGGTGACCACGATTTCAGGCGAGGGCAGCAGGCCGGGGATCCGGGGCAGGAGGGTCCGGCTGAAGCCCAGCGTCAGCAGGAAGGCTGAGGCTGCACCTGCCATGGCGGCCATGTCACCGTATTGATTGCCCAGTCCAGCACCCGCCAGAACCGCCAGGGTGGGCAGCACATAGCCGAGGGTGGCCGTGCGTAGCACGCTGCTTTCGGGCAGGCGCAAGGTGACCAAATCCCCGACCTGCAGTCCTGCCGGGGCGGGCAGCTCCATGGAGGCACTGCGTCCACTTTGCACCAGCTTGTTCATGGCACATCCATCCCCATGGCTGCAGCCGCCACAGCCGCCGGTATCCACCTGGATACGGGCGCGCCCGGCGTGAATGGCCTGCACCCGGCCCGGGTGTTCGATGATTTCATCCATGCTTGCCTCCGGTTAGCGCAGCCCCGACAAGCGGGGCGGTCGGGCTTGTCAATCGTCGTCGTCTTCGTCCATCTGACGACGGGGAACGCTTTGGGGGTCGCAGATGATGCCCCGGTAAATCTCGACCCGGTCTCCCGGTTTGAGGGGTGTGTCGGGCTTGACCAGCTTCCCAAAGACGCCGATTTTCTGGGCCTTGAGATCCAGATGGGGAAACTGCTTGAGGAGCCCCGATGCTTCAATGGCCTGGAGGGCCGTACTTTCGTCGGGGACTTCGATGGTGAGCCAGACTTGCTGGCTGGGTTCTGAGTAGGCAACGCCGATCTGCATGATGGTGCTCTCCGGTCAGGCGGCAGCGAGGGTGCCGGATTCGCGCTCAGCCTCATGGGCTTGCTGCCGGGCAGCGCGTAGTTCAAGGTATTGGCGCAGGGCCAGGATCAGCCCCAGCACGGCAAAGCCGCCCGGCGGCAGGATCAGCAACAGTGTGCCACCATAGCCCGGTAGAACCGTGACCTCCAGGAAGGAGAAGGAGGCGCCTAGCAGCAGGCTGGCCTGGGCAAACAGGGTGCCACTGCCTACCAGCTCCCGGATGAGGCCAATCACAACCAGGGCGAGGGTGAAGCCCAGTCCCATGAACAGCCCGTCTGCGGCTGAGGCGGCTACCCCGTTGCGGGCGGCAAAGGCTTCAGCCCGGCCCAGTACCGCACAGTTCACCACGATGAGGGCGATGTACATGCCCAGCACCTTGTAGAGGTCGTGCATGAAGGCGTTCATGACCAGATCCACAATGGTCACCAGGGTGGCGATCAGCACGATATAGACCGGAATCCGAACCTGGGCAGATACCCATTGGCGTACGCTCGAAATGATCATGTTCGAGGCGATCGGCACCGCCATCGTGGCCAGCCCCATCCCGAGGCCGTTGGTGCCGCTGGTGGTGACGGCCATGGTGGGACACAGGCCCAGCACCTGGGAGAACACCACGTTCTGATCCCACAGGCCGTTGCGGGCGATGAGGCGATAATCGGTGGACATGGCTTACTCCTTGGCCTGTTGGGCCGGTTTGGTGAAGATTTCGTTCTGGTGGGCAGCGTAGAAATCGAGACCGCCTTTGACCGCCTTGACTACCGCCCGGGG
>JAJTBM010000442.1 GCA_021286885.1 Rhodocyclales bacterium | reverse complement strand
ATCCGCCAGTGCCTGTTCGATTTCTTCCCGGGTGTTCATCACAAACGGCCCGTATTGAACAATCGGCTCGCGCAAGGGGCGGGCGGCGAGGAGGATGAAGCGGGTGTCGGCTTCTGCCGCGTGCACTTCCACCCGAGCACCTGCACCCAGCGCGCCGGCCTGGTGGGCCGGGAGCAGGCGTTCGCCGATGCGTAGGGCGCCCCGGTAGGCGTACACGAACACCGTGTGATCTTCGGGCACCTGCTGGCTGAAGCTGCCGCCGGCGGGCAGATGCACATCCAGAAACAGCGGCGCCGTGGTCAAGCCCTGGATGGGGCCGGCGAGGGCGGGCAGGTTGGGGCTGGCCAGTTCGCCTGCCACCACGCGCACCTGGCCACCGTTTTCCAGGCGGGCGGCGGGGATGTCCTCGGGCTGGATGTCCCGGTAATGGGCGGGCTTCATCTTTTCGGCGGCGGGCAGGTTGATCCACAGCTGAAAGCCGTGCAGCTTGCCCTCGGCGCGCAGGGGCATTTCGGAGTGGATGATGCCGCGCCCGGCGGTCATCCACTGGGCGCCGCCGCTGCGCAGGTGGCCCTTGTTGCCCAGGTGGTCTTCGTGCTCGAAGTCCCCTTCCAGCATGTAGGTTACGGTTTCGAAGCCCCGGTGCGGGTGGGGCGGGAAGCCGGCGATGTAATCGTCCGGGTTGTCCGAACCAAATTCGTCCAGCATCAAAAACGGATCAAGCCGCATATCCTGGCGCTGGCCGAGGCTGCGCAGCAGCTTGACCCCGGCCCCATCGGAGGCCGCCATCGACGGAATCACCCGTTGCAGGCTGCGGGCGGGGGTGGCCGACGTGTCCAAAGTGGCGTTCAAAGCGGCGTCCAAAGCATTCATGGCGTCTCTCCTGGGGCGGGGGTGATGTGTCGCGTGCGGGCTTACTTGGCCAGCTGTTCGATCTGTGCGTGGGCAGCGGCGAGGGCGGCGGCCTTGCTTTCATCGCCCATGTTCAGGCCTTCGGCATACACGAATTCCACATCCGTGATCCCGAGGAAGCCCAGGAAAATCTTCAGATACGGGGTCTGGCTGTCCATCTCGGTGCCGGCATACACGCCGCCCCGGGTCGCAAAAACGTAAACCTTCTTGCCCTTCAGCAGGCCTTCGGGGCCGGTGGCGGTGTAGCGGAAAGTCACGCCAGCCCGGGCGATGTGGTCAAAGTAGGCCTTGAGCACCGAAGGAACGCCCAGGTTGTACATGGGCACGCCGAGCACGATCACATCGGCGGCCTGCACTTCGGCGATCAGCGCGTCCGACAGATCCACCACGGCCTGCTGGGCGGCGCTGCGTTCTTCCGGCTTGCTCAGGAAAGACATGAAGCGCTCCCCGTCCAGGTGCGGCACGGGCTGGGCGGCCAGGTCGCGCTCGACCACGGTGGTCTCCGGGTGGGCGGCCTGCCAGGCGCTCACGAAACGCTCGGTCAGCTGGCTGGATTGGCCGTGGGCGGCAAACAGGCTGGCATTGATCTTCAGCAGGGTGCTCATGGTGTGCTTCTCCGGTGGGGTGGTGTTGGGGAGGTGCTGCGTGGTGCTGCGATGGGTGTATTTAATGATTTATCCAGGTGATAAAAAAGCGCAAAATTCTGCACAAACCTATCGAATTGTTCGATAGGTTTGCTTTGGCCGATGCCCCTGAATCAACCCGGAGAAACCATGGCCCAAATCCCCCCGAACCCCCATGTGGCGCTGGACCAATGGCGCGCCCTCATCGCCGTGGTGGAGGCGGGCGGCTATGCCCAGGCGGCCGAGCTGCTCCACAAGAGCCAGTCCGCCGTGAGTTACGCCGTCCAGAAAATAGAATCCGCCCTGGATGTGCAGGCCTTCGAACTCCAGGGGCGCAAGGCGGTGCTTACCCCCACCGGCCACCTGCTGTACCGGCGCGCCCTCGCGCTGGTCGAAGCCGCCGGCGCCCTCGAAGACGCCGCCCGCCGCCTCTCGGCGGGCTGGGAAGCCGAAATCGGCATCGCCGTGGAAGTGCTGTTCCCCACCGAAGTGCTGCTCGACTGCCTCGCCCGCTTCGGCCTCGAAGCCCCCCAGACCCGGGTGGAAGTGTTTGAAACCGTCCTCGCCGGCACCGGCGAAGCCCTGCTCAGCGGCCAGGCCGACATCGCCATCACCCCCCACGTCCCCCCCGGCTTTCTGGGGCGCACCCTGTTACGCCAGCGCCTGCTGGCCGTCGCCCACCCGGATCACCCCCTGCACCAGCTGGGCCGCCCCCTCACCGAAGCCGACCTGCGCAACCACCGCCACCTGACGGTACGCGCCAGCGGCTCGGTACGCGACCGCCACACCACCTCGGTCGAAGTGGAACAGCGCTGGACCTTCACCAGCATGGCCAGCTCCATCGCCGCCGCCTGCGCCGGCCACGGCTTCGCCTGGTACCCCGAACTCCGCATCCCCCCCCAACTCACCACCGGCCAGCTCCAGGTGCTCAACCTGGGCGGGATGGAAGAACGCTTTCTGGACCTCTACCTCGTCCTCGCCGAACCCGACAACGCCGGGCCGGGGGTAAGGCGCTGGGGGGAATTGTTGCGGGGGAGGGTGGGGGAGGTGGGGTTTGTCTGATGGGGATGGAGGTCAGCCCGGTTTACTTCAAGCACAAGGCAGCAAGCCTTTCCGGGGGGTAGTGCTTAGAACCTATCCGTAAACAATATTCACAGTCGCCGGCACCTTCCGGAACGCAATAATGGCGG
>JAJTBM010000441.1 GCA_021286885.1 Rhodocyclales bacterium | reverse complement strand
GACCTGGGCTCTGCCGTGGTCGGAGCCATGGCCGGCTATCTATCCCTGTGGTCGGTGTATTGGGCCTTCAAGCTGGCCACCGGCAAGGAAGGCATGGGCTACGGCGACTTCAAGCTGCTCGCGGCCATCGGCGCCTGGCTGGGCTGGCAGGTGCTGCCCCTGGTGATCCTGCTCTCCTCGGTGGTGGGCGCGGTCATCGGGATCGGGATGATGATTTTCCGCCAACATGGCCGGGAAACCCCCATTCCCTTCGGCCCCTATCTGGCGATTGCCGGGCTCCTCGCCTTTTTCTGGGGCGCCGAGATCAACGCCTCCTATCTGGGCCTGTTCTAAGCCACCCGGGCAGGGGTTTACGCATCCATCTTGAAACACCGCCTGCCGCCCCCACATGGTCGGCAGGCGGCCCTGTTTCGCCCTGATGTTTCGTCTGATGTTGCGATGCGCTAAACTTCCCGCCAAATAATGTTTTTGGAGTCACCCCCATGCCCATCTACGAATATCGCTGCACTGCCTGCGGCTTCCAAAAAGATCACCTGCAAAAGATGAGCGATGCCCCGCTCACCACCTGCCCCTCCTGCGGTGCCGAATCCTACGCCAAGCAAGTTTCCGCCGCCGGCTTCCAGCTGAAGGGCAATGGCTGGTACGCCACCGACTTCAAGGGCAGCAGCGGCGCCAGCCCCAAGACCGAATCCAAGGGCGATACGCCCCCGGCCCCCGGCCCTTGCGGCGGCAGTTGCGCCTGCCACTGAGCCCCTTTACCCGTACGCGGCACCTGACTGCATGAAAAAATACTTCGTAACCGGCCTGCTGATCTGGACGCCCCTGGTCATCACCTTCATGGTGCTGGCCTGGATCGTCAACACGCTGGACCAGGTGCTGCTGCTGGTACCCGCCCATTTCCGCCCGGAGGCCCTGTTCGGCTTTCCCGTGCCGGGGGTGGGCGTGCTCATCTCGGTAGCCCTGCTGCTGATCACGGGTCTGGCCGCCGCCAACTTTGTTGGCCAGCGTCTGGTGGGCTTCTGGGAAGCCCTGCTGGCCCGCATTCCGGTGGTCAAGTCCATCTACTCCAGCGTGAAGCAGGTGTCCGACACCCTGCTCTCCAGCAATGGCCAGGCCTTCCGCAAGGCCCTGCTGATTCAGTATCCGCGCCAGGGCATGTGGACCATCGGCTTCCAGACCGGTACCCCCAACTGCGACGTGGCCCAGCATCTGCCTGGGGATCACGTCAGCGTGTATGTACCCACCACCCCCAACCCCACCTCCGGCTTCTTCCTGATCCTGCCCAAGGAAGACACCGTCGAGCTGGAAATGAGTGTGGACGAGGCTCTCAAGTACATCATCTCCATGGGTGTGGTGGCGCCGCCAGCCGACTGCCCCCAGACCACGACCCCCTGAGCGCGCCCGCCCCTGGCGCGCCGCTTCGTTTTTATCCAGGAATTTCATCCCACCATGCGAACTCAATACTGCGGCCTTGTCTCCACGGCCTATCTCGACCAGATCGTCACCCTGTGCGGCTGGGTTCACCGTCGGCGTGACCACGGCGGCGTGATCTTCATCGACCTGCGCGACCGGGAAGGTCTGGTGCAGGTCGTGTGCGACCCGGACCGGGCCGAGATGTTCAAGGTGGCCGAATCGGTTCGCAACGAGTTCGTGCTCAAGATCAGCGGCAAGGTGCGTCGTCGCCCCGCCGGCACCGAAAACGCCAACCGGGTGTCCGGTGAAATCGAAGTGCTGTGCCACGAAATCGAAGTGCTCAACAGCTCCGTCACCCCGCCCTTCCTGCTGGACGACGAGAACCTGTCCGAAACCACTCGCCTGACCCATCGGGTGCTGGACCTGCGTCGCCCCCAGATGCAGAAGAACATGATCCTGCGCTATCGCACGGCCATGGCCTTCCGCCGCTTCCTGGATGCCCAGGGCTTCATCGACATCGAAACCCCGATGCTCACCAAGAGCACCCCGGAAGGCGCCCGCGACTACCTGGTGCCCTCCCGCGTGCACGACGGCCAGTTCTTCGCCCTGCCCCAATCCCCCCAGCTCTTTAAGCAGATGCTGATGGTGGCCGGCTACGACCGTTACTACCAGATCACCAAGTGCTTCCGGGACGAAGACCTGCGCGCCGACCGCCAGCCCGAATTCACCCAGATCGATATCGAAACCTCTTTCCTGGGCGAAGCTGAAATCACCGCCCTGATGGAAGAGATGATCCGCAGCATCTTCAAGGAAGTGCTGTCGGTGGATCTGCCCAACCCCTTCCCGCGCATGACCTACGCCGAGGCCATGGACCGCTTCGGTTCCGACAAGCCCGATCTGCGCGTGACCCTCGAACTCACCGACGTGACCGATGCCGTCAAGGACGTGGCCTTCAAGGTCTTCTCCGGCCCGGCCAACAACGGTGGCCGCGTGGCCGCCCTGCGCGTGCCCGGCGGCGCCACCCTGTCCCGGGGCGAGATCGACGAATACACCAAGTTCGTCGGCATCTACGGCGCCAAAGGTCTGGCCTACATCAAGGTCAATGACGCCAGCCAGCCTAACGAAGCCGGCCTCCAGTCCCCCATCGTCAAGAACCTGCACGAAACCGCCCTGCGCACCATCCTGGAACGCACCGGTGCCCAGTCTGGCGACCTGATCTTCTTCGGTGCCGACAAGACCAAGGTGGTGAACGACGCCATCGGCGCCCTGCGCATCAAGCTGGGCCACGAAAAGGGCTACGTGAACGACAAGGCCTGG
>JAJTBM010000020.1 GCA_021286885.1 Rhodocyclales bacterium | reverse complement strand
GCCACGGGATATGACAATTCAAAAGAGTTCAAAACCCGTCCGAGTCTAGGGAGGCTGCCAGCAGCGCTCAAGGTGTAGGCGTTAATATGTGTTATGCATTGATGCCGTGAAAAGATGTTTATGAATCAGCCCATTGCGCTTCATGCTGATTCATGGGGGCTGGCTGAGTGGCTATGGGAAAGTGCACAGCCTAGCCCCTGGGAGTTTAAAAGCTTGTTTCAGGGCATTCGCCCCTCACACCCTTTACACCCCACTCAGGCTGACCAGCCCATACCCCATGCGTTCCAGCCCGGCCCGCAGGAAGCGGGCGGTTTCGACGGCGTCGGGGCTGTCGCCATGGACGCAGATGCTGCCGATGGGGGCGGGGATGCGCACGCCGTTGGTCGAGATCAGGGCCTGTTCGGCGAGCATGGCGCTGACGTGGGCCAGGGCGGCTTCGGCGCCGTGGATCATGGCGTCGGGGCGGCTGCGGGGGACGAGCTGGCCGTCGTCCTGGTAGGCCCGGTCGGCAAAGATTTCATCCACCACCCGCAGGCCAGCAGCGCGGCCAGCGGCGCCCAGGTGGGAGCAGGCGGGGGCGAGGAGGATCAGGTTGGGATCAAAGTCCCGCACCGCCCGGGCCACGGTGGCGGCCAGGGTGGGGTCGGCACAGGCCATGTTGTTGAGGGCGCCGTGGGGTTTGACGTGCTCCATGCGCAGCCCTTCGGCTTGGGCCATGCCGGCCAGGGCGGCGAGCTGGTAGATGATGATGGCTTCCAGTTCGGGGGCCGGGATCTGCATGTTGCGTCGGCCAAAGCCTTGCAGGTCGGGGAAGGAAGGGTGGGCGCCCACGCCCACGCCGGCCTGGCGGGCGTGCTGGAGGGTGCGGCGCATGACCAGGGGGTCGCCCGCATGGAAACCACAGGCGATGTTGGCGCTGGTGACGGTGGAGAGGATTTCCACGTCGCGGCCCATGTCCCAGGCGCCGTAACTTTCGCCCAGGTCGGCGTTCAGGTTGATGCGAAGTGTCATGATCTCGTGGAGAAAGAATGAAAGCCCGGGGGCTTACTGGGTGAGTTCCAGGGACAGGTGGGGGTCATCGCCCCGGATCGCGCAGCCTGCCAGATTGGCGGAATACAGCGCGGCTTCGTCGATCACGCCGGGCGGGGTGTAAGGCTGCAGACCGCGCAGCCAAGTATCGAATTGTTGATAACTTTCCCGTCGGGCCGCTAGGGCCTGTGGCATATCGACCCAAGTAAAACGCAACAGATCTCCGGGGCGGGCGTGGCCCAGGCGGGGCAGGTCGGCGCTGATGACGGTACCGATCTTGGGATAGCCGCCGGTGGTCTGGCAGTCGGCCAGCAGGATGATGGGCTGGCCATTGGCGGGCACCTGGATGCAGCCGGGGGTGACACCATCCGACAGGATGTCTGCCCCCAGGGCGTTATGGCCCAGGGTGGGGCCTTCGAGGCGCATGCCCATCCGGTCGGCGGCGCTGCTCACCCGGAAGGGCTCGGCCACCAGAGCGGCCAGGGCTTCCGGGGTGAAATGGGCCTGCTGGGGGCCGGGGATGAGCCGGATCGGCCCGGCGGCCCAGGTGAGGGGCGTGGGGTTGCGCCATTCCTGCCAGGGGTTGCCCCCGTGCAGGCCGCAGGGCAGTTGCTGGCCGGTGGCGAGCAGGGCACCCCGCACGCCACCCAGCCCGGCACGCCGGTAGGTGGCCCGGCTGCCCAGGCTGGCTTCGGTCTGGAATCCGCCCGAAACCGCCAGGTAGGCGATGCCCTGGCGCACGTTGCCCACCAGCAGGGTGTCGCCCGCAAACAGGGTGACGCTGCTCCACGGGGCCACCGCCAGGCTGCGCCCCTGGCTATCGATCCGGCGGGCGTCCAGGGCGCCAGCGAGGCCGACGCGTACCGGCCCGCGCACTGCCTTGAGGCCCGGGCCGGTGAGGGGGATTTCCAGCACGGCGGCGTCGGGCGGATTGTCGGCGAGGGCATTCGCGGCCGCCATCAGGCGCGGGTCCAGGGCGCCCGAGAGGGGAATCCCGATGGCTCGGTGACCGGGGCGGCCCCGATCCTGGATGCTGACCGCAAGGCCCCCGTTTACCACTTCCAGCAGGCCGCTCATGGCTGCACCTCCGGGTGGATGAAGCGGGTCAGATCCAGGGTGCCGGCGTCGGCGGCGGCTTCCAGGGCCAGATATTCGGCCCGCTCCACCGGCACCCAGCGCACTTGGTCGCCGGGGGCGAGCAGGGCCGGCGTCTTGCCCCGGCGCAGGTCGAACAGGGGCAGGGGGGTGCGCCCCAGCAGACGCCAGCCCCCCGGGCTGGCCCAGGGATACACCGCACACATCCCCCCGGCCACCGCCAGGGAGCGGGCCGGAACCACGCTGCGCGGGGTGGCGAGGCGCGGCATCTCGCATTCGGCGGGCAAGCCGCCCAGGTAAGGAAAGCCAGGCAGAAAGCCCAGCATGTACACGGTGAAGGGCGTGCTGCTCATCAGCGCCACCACCCGGGCCGGGCTGAGCCCCCGGGCCTGGGCCAGATCGGCCAGATCCGGAGCGAACTCCGGGTCGAAGCACACAGGCAGGGCCCAGCGTCGGCCCTGGGCCCGGGCGCTGTGGCCCGCCTGGGCGAGTTGGGCGAGCCGGGCGGCGAGGCTGTCCGGGTCGGCCTGATCCGGGTCGAAATACACCGTCACCGCCTGGAAGGCGGGCAGCCATTCGATCACCCCTGGCAGGCAGCCCTGGGCCTGGAGGCTTGCCAGTTGCTGGCAGAAGCCCAGCACCCGCCCGTGGGCCTGGGGCGAGAGGGTCTGCACTTCGGGGACGCCAAAGTCCACCGTGAGGGCGCAGTCTCCCAGGGGCCAGACCTGGGGCGCGGGGAGGGAGGCGTGGGGCTCACGCAGGGCGGGTGCGGGGCTCATGGGTGCGAAGGCGGGTGTGTGGTTCGATGATGAAGGCTTAAAGAGGCTTAATTATGGGCGTCCAGCGCACGCCCTTGGGTTTCTGGCAGGGTCAGGGCTGAGAGTACGACCAGCAGGTAGCCGCCGGCGGCCAGGTAGCCGATAGCGTTGCCCAGGGGCATGCTGTTGCTCAGATAACCCACCAGCACCGGACAGATGGCCCCCACGGCGCGGCCAAAGTTGTAGCAGAAACCCTGGCCCGAGCCGCGTACGCTGCTGGGGAACAGTTCGCTCAGATAGGCGCCCATGCCGGAGAAGATGCCCGATAGGAAGAAACCCAGCGGAAAGCCCAGCACCAGCATCATCCCGTCGGTAATCGGGATCAGGGTGTAGGCCACCACCAGGGTGCCCGCACAGGTGGCGAAGATGATGAAGCCCAGGCGGCGCCCCAGTTTGTCCGACAGCCAGGCGCTGGTCAGGTAGCCGCAGAAGGAGCCGAGGATCAGCACCAGCAGGTAGCTGCTGGTTCCGAGCACGGACAGGTGGCGTTCGGTCTTGAGGTAGGTGGGCAGCCAGGTGGTCACCGCATAGTAGGCGCCCATCATGCCGGTGGACAGCAGGCTGGCGCGCATGGTGGTGGGCAGCAGCCGGGGGGCGAAGATTTCCAGAAAATGGCTGGTCTGGCCGGTGGCGGCCTGGTGGGCCTGGCTGGCCTTGAAGACCTCGGGCTCGTCGATGTTGCGCCGGATATACACGATCAGGAAGGCCGGCAGCACGCCCAGCCAGAACAGGATGCGCCAGGCCAGGTCGGGTTCCACCAGCGCATACACACCCCAGTAGGCCATGGCCGCAATTGCCCAGCCCACTGCCCAGCTGCTCTGCACCAGCCCGGTGGCCTTGCCCCGGTGGCGGGCCTGGATCATTTCGGCCACCAGCACCGAGCCCACCGACCATTCGCCGCCAAAGCCCAGGCCCTGCATGGCGCGGGTGAAGAACAGCTGTTCATAGTTCTGGGTGAAGCCGCTGATGAAGGTGAAGGCGGCAAACCACAGCACCGTCAGCTGCAGGATGCGCACCCGGCCATAGCGGTCGGCCAGCACCCCAGCCGCCCAGCCGCCAATGGCCGAGGTGATGAGGGCGCCGGTGGCAATGTAGCCGGCTTCCACCTTGCTCATCCCCCAGGCCGTGATCAGGGTGGGGATCAGAAAGGTGTAGATCATGTAATCAAAGGCATCTACGCCATAGCCGGCGAAGGCCGCCGTGAGGGTTTTGCGCTCCGGGGCGCTGGTTTCCTTGAGCCACATGGGGGGTCTTGCTCCTAGTTCAGACGCGAAAGGGCCGACAGCCCGGGCTGGGCCGTCGGGGAAGGACGACAGGGTGAAACAGGGAAGCAACCGGAAGGCCAGGGGCCTGCCGGCACAGGGCCAGACCCCTCAGGCGAAGGGCAGGTCGTTGTTGAGCAGGTCGGTGATCAGCATGTGGCCGGGGGCGTGGGTGATGCAGAAGTCCGGGCGGGCTTCCATGATCACCGACTGGGGCGTGACCCCGCAGGCCCAGAACACCGGCAGTTCGTCGGGGGCGATGGCCACCGCATCGCCAAAGTCGGGGCGGGAGAGATCCTGGATGCCGATCAGGTGCGGATCGCCCAGGTGCACCGGCGCCCCATGCACATTCGGGGTGCGTGCCGTCACCTGAATGGCGCGGATTGCGTGGGCGGCGCGCATGGGGCGCATGGAAACCACCATGGGCCCATGGAACGGGCCCGCCGGGGTGGTGGGAATGCTGGTGCGGTACATGGCCACATTACGTCCCTCGGCCATGTGGCGCAGGGGAATGCCGGCATCCAGCAGGGCCTGTTCAAACGAAAAGCTGCACCCGATCACAAAACTCACCAGATCCGGGCGCCACAGGGCGCGGATGTCGTGGGTTTCGGCCACCAGCTGGCCATGCTCCCACACCCGGTAGGCGGGCAGATCGCTGCGGATGTCCACATCCTGCCCCAGGCTGGGCAGGAAAGGATCGCCGGGCTCGGAAACGGCCAGGAGCGGACAGGATTTGGGGTTGCGCTGGCAGAAACGCAGAAAATCCCCCGCCAGCGCTTCCGGCAGGATGGCCAGATTGCCCTGCACATGGCCGGGGGCGAGGCCGCTGGTGTGGCCGCGCCATTCGCCGGCCCGGATCGCCGCCCGGGCGGCCTGGGCAGGGTGGGGAGGGGTGGGGAGGGAGGAGAGGTCGAGGGCGTTCATGGTCGTCCTTGCGTGATCGGATGTTGGGTGGAATTGAGTATCGGTTGACCTGTCCTCCGGGCACAAACGCTATATTTCGTTATGGTTACATCGATTTTTTCGATCAAAGTGCGCGGCCCGACACCCCACACTCGGTGGCAGCACGCCACACCACACCACACCACATCATCAAAAAAAGAATCAGGGAGCCAGGAGATTTCATGAACCTCCGTTTTGTGGAGGCCTTCATCTGGGCGGCGCGTCTCAAGAGCGTCACCCGGGGGGCTGAAAAGCTGCACCTCACCCAATCGGCGGTGAGCAACCGGATCGCAGCGCTGGAAGAGGAATTGGGCATCTTGCTGGTGGATCGCCGGGAGCGGGGCTTTCGCCTCACCAATGCGGGGATGCGCTTCATGGTCTATGCCGAGCGCTTTCTGGATCTGCAACGGGCCCTGCGCGCCGAGCTGGGCAAGCCGGAACAATTGCCCCTCACCTTGCGCATCGGCTGCATCGAAACGGTGCTCCACAGCTGGCTGATCCCGCTCATGGACGGGCTCAAGCGCAGTTATCCCCAGATGGAGTTCGAGCTGACGGTGGAAATGACCCACGTGCTCAACGAGCAGATCCGGCGCGGCAGTCTGGATCTGGTGTTCAGCGCGCTGCCGGTGCGCGCCGAAGGGATACTCGGGGCGGCGCTGGCGCCCTTCGAACTGGTGTTTGCCGCCCCCCGGGCCCTGGCCGAAGCCGGCCCCATGGCACCGGAGCTGCTCCTGGCCCATGACCTGCTGACCTTCCAGCGGGGTTCCCAACCCCATGCGGCCCTGCTCGAACTGTTGCGCAGCCGGGGGCTGGGGGACAAGCGGGTGCATACCGTGTCTTCCATCTCTGCCCTGGTGCGGCTGGTGGAAGCCGGCTTCGGCCTGGCCACCCTGCCCCGGCTGGCGGTGGAGCAGCTGCAAGCCCGGGCCGACATCGCGGTACTCCCCACATCGCTGGAACTCACTCCCTTGCCCCTTTTTGCCAGCTACTGGCGCTACCCTGCCGCGCCCCAGCTGGAACGCGCCATCAACGACGCCGTGGCCATGGTGCCGCCGCAGGGCGGGTGATGCTCGCCAGGATCAGCAGCGCCGCAGCGGTGGCCAGCAGATGCTTGAGGGTGTGGCCGCTCAGGAGGCCCGGCAATCCGCCCTAGCCCCCGAACACCTTGCGCGCCAGCTTGCCGGCGGCGCCCAGGGGGTCTTTGCGGATGGATTTTTCTTCTTCGGCGATCATCAGATAAAGCCCATCCACGGCCTTGCGGGCCACGTAGTTTTCGAGCACCAGTTCATCCTGCTGGACCAGGCCAAATTGGGCGGCCTTGTTGAGCAGCTTGGTGTATTGCTCGGCCAGGGGCGATTGTTTGATCACGTCCCGTACGATGGGCAGGAAGGCGGCGGTGAGCTGGTCGGCGGTGTGGGCCTTGAAGTAGCGGGTGCCCGCATCTTCACCGCCAGTGACAATCTGCTTGGCGTCGGACAGGCTCATCTGGCGCACTGCATTGAGCAGCAGGGGTTTGGCCTTGGGGACGGCCTGTTCGGCGGCGTGGTTCATGCTGGCGATGAAGGCATCCACATCTTTGCCCCGCCCCATGGTGCGCAGCAGTTGCTCCACCGGGGCCAGCTTTTCGGGCAGCGGAATGCGCACTTTCGGGTTGTTGAGGAAACCGCCGTCGCTGCCCAGTTGTCCCACGGCCTTGCCGGCCCCTTGCACCAGGGCTTCCTTGAGCCCGCCGGCGGCCTCGGTGTTGGTGATGGACGACAGATCCAGGGCCCAGACAGGGTTGCAGATGACAAGCAGCAGCAAAGCTTTCAAAATCGTACGCATCCAACGAAGCGAATCCACGGCAAGTCCTTCAAGTTAAGGTTTGAGGTTTAAGGTTTGAGCGCAATGACGATGTTTTCCAAGCTGATCAGGGGCGCAGCCGCCCTGGCCCTGGTGGCCGCCCTGGCCGGATGTGGCCAGCAGAGCGCACCGGATGCGCGTTTTACGACCCTGGACGGCCAAAGTGTCCAACTCTCGTCCTATAAGGGCAAGGTAGTTCTGGTGAATTTCTGGGCCACCACCTGCACCACTTGCGTGGCCGAGATGCCCAAGCTGGTGGAGATTCACCAGCGTCTGGCGGCCAAGGGCTATGCCACCGTGGCGAGTGCGATGGACTACGCCCCCCCCGAATACGTGCGCAACTATGCCAGCAAGAACGGCCTGCCCTTCACCGTGGGGCTGGATCAGGGGGGCGCAGCGGCCAAGAGTTTTGAGGATGTGCGCCTCACCCCCACCAGCTTCCTGATCGACCGTCAGGGCCACATCGTCCAGAAATACCTGGGGGCGCCGGATTTCCCCAAGTTTGAAGCCCTGGTCGAAAAACTGCTGGCCGATCCCGCATGAGGCCCCGGCGCGCCTGGTTGTGGGGCCTGGGGGCCGCCCTGGTGCTGGGTGCCGTGCTGGCCTGGCCCCGGGCCCGGACGGTGGATGTGGTCTTGGTGCAGGAGGCGCCCATCACCCAATCGGTGGTGGCCACCGGGCGCATTGCCACGCCCGCCCGCATCACCCTGGGCAGTGCGCTCGCTGCCACGGTGCTGGAGGTGGCGGTGCGTGAAGGCGATCTGGTACGCGCCGGCCAGGTGCTGCTGCGCCTCCAGGCCGATGATGGGGAGGCCCTGATCCGCCAGGCTGAAGCCAGTCTGGCCGAAGCCCAGGCCCGGGAAGCCCAGGTGCGCAGCCTGGGCGAGCCCGTGGCGGCGCGCCAGCTCGCCCAGGCCGACAGCAATCTTCAAGTGGCCCGGGCCGAGGCTGAGCGGGCCCGCCAGTTGGTGGCCCAGGGCTTTTACGCCCAGTCCCGGGTGGATGACGCCCTGCGCAACGAAGCCAATGCCCAGGCAGCTCTGGAAGTGGCCCGGGTTCAGCTGCACGCCCAGCGCCCCGAGGGCAGCGAACAGGCGGCCGCCCGGGCGAAGGTGGCCCAGGCCCGGGAAGCCCTGGTCAACGCCCGGGCCCGGGCTGCGCTGCTGACGCTGCGTGCCCCGGCCGATGGGGTGGTACTCACCCGCAAGGCCGAGCCCGGCGATGTGAGCAGCCCCGGCAAGGTCTTGCTGGAGCTGGCCCAGGCGGGCGAAACCCGCATCTACGGCACGGTGGATGAAAAGAATCTGCGCCTGCTCCAGTTGGGCCAGACCGCCCGGGCCGTGGCAGACGCCTTCCCGGGCGAGCCCTTCGAGGCCGCGCTCTATTACATCGCCCCGGTGGTTGATCCCCAGCGTGGCACGGTGGAAATTCGCTTCCGGGTGCCTAAGCCGCCAGCCTTTTTGCGTCCGGACATGACCGTCTCGGTGGAAACCGTGACCGGCCACCAGCCCCAGGCCCGGGTGTTGCCCACCGAGGCGGTGCGCGATCTGGATCAGAACCATCCCTGGGTGCTGGCCTTGCGCGATGGTCAGGCCCAGCGGGTGCCCGTGCAGGTGGGGCTGGCAGGCGTGGGGAATATCGAAATCACGGCAGGGCTGGCGGTGGGCGATGCGGTCATCCTGCCCGCTGCCGGGGCCCAGGAAGGGGATGCGGTCAAGGCGCGGGAGGCGCGCAAGCCGCGTACCGCCGGCCTGCAGGCCGTGCCCCAGCTGGGGCGCTGAGGTGTGGAGATGCAAGGTGTTGAGGTGCGAGGTGCTGCGGTGACCCGGCCATGAAGTTTCGCCTCTCCTTTGCCTGGCTGGTGGCCCTGCGCTTTTTGCGCGAAGGGCGCATGCAGACCCTGCTCATCCTGGCCGGCACCACCGGCGGGGTGGCGGTGATCGTGTTCCTGACCCAGCTCATCACCCAGCTCCAGGCCCAGATTGTGGATCGGGTGCTGGGCAGCCAGGCCCATGTGATCCTGCGCCCCCCCGAGGAAAGCAATCGGCGGGCGGTGGATGAGGACGGCTACGCCACCCTGATCGAGCCCCGGGCCCAGCGCCTGCGCTCCATCGACCAATGGGAAACGGTGATGCGGCTCGCGGCGGCCACGCCCGGCGTCACGGCGGTGTCGCCCATGGCCACCGGCCCCGGCTTTGCGGTGCGCGGCCAGGCCAACCGGGCGATTGCGTTGATGGGGGTGGACGCGGAGCGTTACCGCCAGATCGTGCGCATGGAGGAATACATGCAGAGCGGCCGCTTTGCGGTGGCGGGCACCCATGCGGTGATCGGCGTCGAGCTGGCCCGGGATCTGGGCCTGCGCCTGGGGGACAAGTTGCGGGTGGCGGTGGCCAACGGGCGGGACGAACTGCTCCAGGTGGGCGGCATTTTCGACATCGGCAACAAGGATCTGAACCGGCGCTGGGTGTTTGTCACCCTGCCCCTGGCCCAGAGTCTGCTGGATCTGCCGGGCGGGGTGAGCAATCTGGATCTCACCGTGGCCGACATCTTCGAGGCCCGCGCCATTGCCGACACCCTGCGCGGGGCCACGGGCCTGAGCGTGGATAACTGGATGCAGACCAACGCCCAGCTCCTGGCCGCCCTGCGCAACCAGACGGTGTCCAACAACCTGATCCGCAGCTTCGTGACCCTCATCGTGGCCCTGGGGATTGCCAGCGTGCTGGTGGTGAGCGTTGTCCAGAAGCAGAAGGAAATCGGCATCCTGCGCGCCATGGGGGCGAGCCGGGGCATGATTTTGCGGGTCTTCCTGATCCAGGGCGCGGTGGTGGGCGCAGTGGGCTCGGTGGCTGGCAGCGCGCTGGCCTTCACCCTGCTCCAGGTGTTTTCCAGCATCTACCGGAACGCGGACGGCAGCCCCCTGTTTGCGGCCGAACTGGAGCCCCGTTTCATGGTGATGGCGGCCCTGGTGGCGACCAGTGTGGGCCTGCTTTCGGCCCTGATCCCCGCCCGTCGGGCGGCCCGCATGGACCCGGTACAGGCGATCCGCTCATGAATGCATCTGCTCCCCCACCCGTGATCGAGCTGCGCGGCCTGCGCAAGGCCTACAACCTGGGCACGCCGGTCGAAACCGAGGTGCTCCACGGGATAGACCTGAGCCTGGCCGAAGGGGAGTTTGCCGCCCTGATCGGCCCCTCCGGCTCGGGCAAGAGCACCCTGCTCAACCTCATCGGCCTGCTGGAGCAGCCCACCCGGGGCCAGCTCCTGATGGGCGGGCGGGATACCGCCCAGCTTCCTGAAGCCGAACTCACCGCCCTGCGTGGGCGCAGCATCGGCTTCGTGTTCCAGTTTCACCACCTGCTGCCGGCGTTTAGCGCCCTGGAAAACGTGATGATGCCCGCCATCATCGCCCGGGGCGTGGCCGACGATGAAGCCGAGGCCGACGCCCTGGCCCTGCTCGAAGCCGTGGGCCTCAAGGCCCATGCCCACAAGAAGCCGGCGGCACTGTCGGGGGGCCAGCAGCAGCGGGTGGCCATCGCCCGGGCCCTGGCCCTGCGCCCCCGGCTGATCCTGGCCGACGAGCCCACCGGCAATCTGGATACCCATACCGCCGACGAAATCTTCGCCCTGCTGCGCAGCTTTAACCAGGAGCAGCGTTGTGCCTGCCTGATCGTGACCCACGACCCCCGCCTGGCGGCCCGTAGCGACCGGGTGATCCGGCTGGTGGACGGGCGCCTTGATTCCGACACCCTCTTTACGCCCCCACTCCAGGAGAATTGAGCATGGCAGCTTGGGATGTGGCGGTGTCGCCCCTGATCCGTTTTGGGTTGGTACTGCTGGGGGGGCTGGCGAGTGGCGAACTCACCCGGCGCGCCTTCAATCTGCCGCGTACCACCGGCTATGTGCTGTTCGGGGTGCTGGTGGGGCAATCCGGGCTGGGCTGGGTGCCGCCTTCGGCGCTGAGCGCCGCCCAGCTTTTCATCTACCCGGGGATCGGGATCATCCTGTTCGAGTTGGGCCACCGTTTTCCCTTGGGGCCGGGCTGGGGGCGCCTGTTGCGCATGGCCCTGCTCCAGGCTGCGCTGGTGTTTACAGCCCTGGGGGCCCTGTTATGGGGGCTGGGTTTTGATGGGCTGGAGGCCGCCTTTGGCGCCGCCATCGGGGTGGCCACCTCGTCGGCCATCACCATTGCCACAGGCAGTGATGTGGGGGCCGATGGGCCGCGCTCCAGCCGTTTGTTTGCACTGGTGGCCCTGAACGGAATGTTGGCCTTCTGTTTGCTGGGTTTCATTTTGCCCTTGGCGGCGACGGCCAACCTGTTTCGCGCCTGTGCTGAAGCTGTTCTACATTTGATCGTGTCGGTGGGCCTAGCCTTATTGCTCAGTACTGTGGCCCGCTGGGGGGCGCGCTTGCTGGGGCCTCAGCAGGAACACCAGCATTTGATGCTCCTGGGGCTCATCATCTTGGGGACTGGTGTTCCGCTCAGTTTGGGTTTTTCGCCGCTCTTGTGTTTGGTGTGTTTTGGTATTGCTGCGCGGGTGCTGGATACAGAGCAGCACATTTGTACTTTGCGCATTGCAGCGGATGCCCGGGTGTTTTTGGTAATCACCTTTTCCCTTGCTGGGGCAGCGCTGGATGTGGGTTTGCTGGGCCGGCTGTGGCCGGCTGCACTTGCCTTTGGGGCCGTACGCTTTGCGGCGAGTTGGTTTGCCTTAGGGGTAGCTGCCCGGCGAGGGTGGTTGGAATCAGACATGGTGCGGCCTACTGCCATTGGTTTGATGCCCATGTCGAGTGTGGCCTTGGTGTTGCTCGGCGATGCAGCCACTTTGGAGGGCGCGGTCGGCGCCCAATTGGGCCAGTTGCTGCTGGCTTCGATTGCCCTGTTCCAGTTGTGCGGCCCGCCCTGTACCCAAGCGGCGGTGAAGGGTTTTGGCGAGGCGCGCCGCTATGTATCCAAAAAGGTTTTTCGGGAATTGTGGCGTCGGGCTTGATCTTGATCTAGCGCCTGCCCTCGGGCAGTGGGGCAGAGTAAAATCCATAATTATCTTTGCCGGACAGCACAACCATCATGGCCGAAAGCGCTCCCAGCCTGCCTCACCGTTTTAGCGAAGCTGAAGTTTCCGGGGTTTACCGGGCCATTGCGGAGCGCCGTGATATGCGCCATTTCCGGCCCGACCCGGTGGATCCGGCCATTCTCTCCCGCCTGTTGTGGGCGGCCCACCATGCGCCCAGCGTGGGCTTCATGCAGCCCTGGCGCTTCATGCGCATCACCGACCGGGCTTTGCGCGAGCGCATGCATCAGCTGGTCGAAAAAGAGCGCTGCGCCACCGCCCGGGCCCTGGGGGAGCGGGAAGATGAGTTCATGAAGCTCAAGGTGGAGGGCTTGCTCGAAGCGGGCGAGGTGGTGGTGGTGGCCCTGGCCGACGGGCGCGAGAAGCACATCTTTGGCCGGCGCACCCTACCCGAGATGGATCTGGCCTCGGTGGCCTGTGCGATCCAGAACATGTGGCTCGCCGCCCGGGCCGAAGGGCTGGGGTTGGGCTGGGTGTCGATCTTCGACCCGGTGGATCTGGCCACCCTGCTGGGGATGCCGGTGGGCGCCCGCCCGGTGGCTATTTTGTGCATTGGCCATGTGGAGGCCTTCTATCCGCGCCCCATGCTCGAAATCCACCAGTGGGCCGAGCGCATGCCCATCGAAACCGTGGTGTTTGAAAACGGCTGGGGCGCTGAGCCCCCGTCAGCCGGGAGCGAGGCCGGCCGGGTGGGCGGATAAATCCTGGTTGCCGGTGCTGGCCTGGGGGCGCGGCTCCGGGGGCAGCAGCCGGTGCAGGGCAGCCACATAAGTGTGCAGCGCATGCAGGCCGGCGGGGCTTAGGGCGTAGCAGGTCTGGGCGCGGCCCGGGCCTTCGATGCGGCGCACGCTGATGTAATCAGCGGCAATGAGCTTCTTCAGGTGGGAGTCCAGATTGCCATCCGACACCTGGAGAGTGCGTTTCAGTTCGGCAAAACTGGCCTCCCCGGCCCCCGCCAGATAGGCGGCAAGCTGGGTGCGCAGGGGTTGGTGGAGCAGGGGATCGAGGATTTCCATGGTGCGGCCCGCCCTTTCCGGGCGGGCGAGGGGCTTACTTGAGGTTGAATTCTGCCCGCAGGCTGCCCGGATTGTGCCCGTTCTGCTCGCCGGGGACGCGGATTTCGTACTGACCGCCAATCACTTTGTCGCCCCGCAGCCAGGTTTTGCCATCCAGGCTGGCCCACTGTTTGTAGGTGTATACGTCTTGCTTGACCTGCACCTTCAGGGTTTCGCGGGCCTCCTGGGTCAGCAGGCTGCCGTGGATGCGGGCTTCCACCGGCAAATCCACCCCTGCCGGGTAATGGAGGATGAAATCCCCGGCTGGGGCGGTGTCGCCAAAGCGGACCACCGGCACCTGGGCCAGGCTGGCTGCATCGGGGGCGCCGAGGCTGGCGCAGCCGGTAAGGCTGGCCACCAGCAGGGCGGCACAACTACTCAGCAGGATGCGGGGCGTGGGCAGGCTGGTGCGGAGCGAAACGTGCATGGAAGTCTCCTGATGAAAAGCTGAGGCGGGCCCGGCGGGGCCGGGTTCAGCGGTGGGGGTAATGGTTGAAATCCACGCCCAGCGCCCCGTCAATCCGGGGGCCCAGGGGGTCGATGCTGGCCTTGAGCCAGGGAATGCTGATCCAGCGGGTCTGGCGGGCGGATTGCCAGGGCTGGCCCTCGGCGCGGATGTCGCCGGTGGGGGTGCCGTCTTCGAGCAGCACGTCCAGATCCTGATCGAGGGTGAGCGGTAGCACCGCGTCCGGGTCGGGGCGGAACACGTCGCCGGTCAGTTGCAGATGCACCGGAATCCGGCTTCCGGCGGGCAGGCGCACCCGATGCGTCCCGGCCTTGTCGGGGCGGCTCAGGTAGGCGGAGAGGGGTTCCACCGGCAGTTCCGGCGGGGTGATACCCAGCAGCTGGCGATGGGCCAGCAGGGGCAGGGCGAGCACCAGCCCGGTCCAGCCCAGGGCCTGACCCAAACGCAGCCCGAAACCACGCTGGCGCCCCCCGTCCAGCAGCAGGGCGAGGGTGGGCAGGCCGATCCCGAACACCGAGGCGGTGAGCCATTTCATGGTGTCGTTGGGCAGTTGGGCGGCCAGGGCGGTAATCGCGATCAGGATGATGAGCCCACCGGCCCATTCGAGGGCTTCTTCCGAAAACAGCCCGTGCACGTACAGGGCCAGGCCGATCAGCACCAGCCACACCGCGTACAGCATGTAGCCGCCGCCAAAGAAGAAGGTGGAAAAGGTGAACAAGGTGCCCAGCCCCATCAGCAGCCACAGCAGCTTGATCACCTGGCGGTGGATGAAGGACCAGGTTTCATCCCGCGCCGCCTTGACCCGCGCCGTGAGACGCCAGTCGGCATAGCCCACCCCGAACAGGCTCAGGGCCAGATAGATCAGCCAGGCCACGGCCCGCTGACTGGCATCCGGGATCTGCTCGGCGGTAAGCACCCAGTCGCTGCTTGCCACCAGCCCGCCGCCGCCCAAACCCCACAGCACCAAAGTGTGGCGCTCCATGCGCAGGTTGCGCTGGCCCCGGGTGAGCATGGACTGAATGTGCTGAAGCTGGAGGCTGGGATCGTGCATGGCGGCGTATGTAAATGGGCTGACTCTGTGATTCAGAGTTTAAGACTCTGAAATACAGAGTGTCAACCCGGGTGCCCTACCCCGAAACCCGTCTGAAGCTTTGGGCCCCAGCCGCTACAATGGGCGGACTCTTCATTTACCTGTATGGATGTTCTCCCCCATGTGGTTCCGCAATCTCCAGATCTATCGTCTTCCCGAAAACTGGGCCCTGGATGTCGACACGCTCCAGGACACGCTGGCGGCCCGGCCTTTCGTGGCCTGCGGCTCCCAGGACATGCTGAGCCGGGGCTGGGTGTCGCCCACCCGCGATGACCGCTTTGTGCTGGCGGTGCAGGGCCAGTTTCTGGTGAGCCTGCAGGTGGAGCAAAAGCTGCTGCCCGCCTCGGTGGTTAACCAGGTGGCCAGCGACCGGGCCGAAGAGATCGAGGCCCAGCAAGGCTACAAGCCGGGTCGCAAGCAGATGAAGGAGATCAAGGACGCGGTGCTCCAGGAGCTCCTGCCCCGCGCCTTTGCCCGGCGGCGCAAGGTGTTTGCCTGGATTGCCCCCCGGGAAGGCTGGCTGGTCGTGGATGCGGCGAGCCCCGCCCGGGCCGAGGAAATGCTCGAAGCCCTGCGCGATGTGCTGGACGAACTGCCCGCCAAGTTGCTCCAGACCCGCCAGTCGCCGGTGTCGCTGATGAGCGGCTGGCTGGCCGCCCACGAAGCCGCGCCGGGCTTCAGCATCGACCAGGATTGCGAACTGCGTTCGGTGAGCGATGAAAAGGCGGCGGTGCGCTACGTGCGTCACGCCCTGGACGGGCAGGACGTGCAGGATCACCTGGCCGCCGGCAAGCTGCCGACCCGCCTCGCGCTGACCTTCGACGACCGGGTGTCGTTTGTGCTGACCGAAAAGCTGGAGGTGAAGCGCCTGGCCTTCCTGGATGTGATCAAGGAAGAAGCCGAGCGCCAGGCCGATCTGGCCGACCTGCAGATCGAGGCCGATTTTGCGCTGATGAGCGGCGAGCTGCTGCGCCTGATCCCGGCCCTGATCGGGGTGCTTGGGGGCGAGCAGGGCGAAGGCGCGCCGGGCGCCTGATCCCGGCAACGGGCCGGACGCAGGGCGCGTCCGGCAGGGCCCGGGGGGCTTTGCTAGCGCGGCTTTACATGTGCAGCAGTGCGGCAGCGGCCAGACCGCAGCCGCCCACGGCAACGGCCACCGAGCTGATTTCCAGCCACTTGCGGCGGGTCAGCAAGGTGATGGCGGCCAGCGAAATGGCCACTTGCAGGGCGGTCATGGCCTGGGCCCAGCGGTGGTGCAGGTGCATGGCGTGGTCGCTGTGCTCTTCAGATTCCTTGGCTTCGGCCTCAAGCGCTTCGGCCTTGTCCTTGATTTCCTGCTTTTCCTGCTTGTAGCGGGCGACTTCTGCCTTGTACTTTTCCTGGGCGTCGCCGCTGGTGAGGGCCAGGGCCAGCTCGGCGATGTTCTGCTTGCTGCTCTTGGACTGGTAGTAGCCCCACTGGTTGGAGGCCTCGGTCTTGCGGATCGCGGCTTCGTTCTTGTACATCAGCGCATCGTTCTGGGTCGCGCCGCCCATGTAGCCAAACAGGGCGCCCAGGGTGGCAAAGACGGCGGTCATGGCCGCGATGCGGGAGGCGAAGGGGTCTTCCCCGTGGGCGGCATGTTCTACCGCGTGGTCGTGGGGGCCGTGAACGTGAAAGTGATGTCCGGACATTGCGCTCTCTCCAGGGGCGGGTGCGGGGGCACCCAAGGGTGATTTTCAAGGCCCGGATTGTAGGCCTGCCAAATGGTAAAAAATCAAGTCCTGGTGCAGCGGGCGTTTAGAGGCGGGGCGGGTGGTACTGGGGCACCCAAGCCCAGCGGGGCTTTTCGTGGGCGTTCAGCGGATTGGGGGTGTCTTGGGCCTGGGGAATGCCCATGGGCAAGAGCATGCCCTCTTCGGGCAGATGGTGTCCGAGCCAGATGAACAGGGATGCACCCAGCAGCAGCAGGTAGCGCTTACGCATGGCAAGGTGATTGTTGATTATGTGACTTTTATTGGATCACAGGGATGTTACGGCTGTCAGTGACCCAGTGCATTGAGGCCAGCCGGGCCCTCCTTGAATGGCTTGGAGGCATCAGGCCAGAAACACCGGGTCGGAAAAAACCAGGGTTCCATCGGCCCGCATCATCAGGTTGCGGGGGTTGAGCAGATCGGGCTGCACCGGGTAGTCCTCGATGAAGTCCGAGAGGGCCGCAATGGCCTGCAGGATGCCCGGGGGCAGGCTGGCCGGAGGCGATTGGGTCAGGTGGTAGAGGGCCATGCGCCCGCGCTCCGGGCCCATGTTGGCCCAGTGTTCGCAGGCCGCCCAATAGGCGTCGGCCAGGGTGCGGGCCACCTGCTGGGCCGGGCCGCTGATGGGGCGGAGGTGTTCCAGCTCCACCAGCCGGAAGGTGTAGCCGTTGCTCGCTTCGCCGATGGGGCCGTGATCCCGGAAAACCTGCGGGAAATGGGGCCCTCGGGGGCGGTCGTCGGCGGTCAGGTAAAAATAGTCGGCGGGGGAACTGAGCACTTTGAATACTCGCTCCCCGTCGCCTCCATCCAGCACGATGGAGGATTCCCCCCGTCCCAGCTCGCGCAGACCCCGCAGCAGCGGGTGATCCGGTACCGGATCGGGCAACTCGCGCAGGGGCTGGCCATCGCCAGTGGGCGGGGGAATGCTCATGGGCGGATCTCAGCCGACGATGTTGTAGCCGGCATCCACAAAGTGCACGCCGCCGCTCAGGTTGCGGCCCGCATCCGAGACCAGGAAGGCGGTCAGGGCGCCGATGTCTTCCGGGGTCACGAGGCGGTGCAGGGGGGAGCGATCCACGGCGGTGGCCATCAGCCCGTCAAAGCCGGCGATGCCGGAGGCGGCGCGGGTCATCAGGGGGCCCGGGGAAATGGCGTTAACGCGAATGTTCTTCACGCCCAGTTCATAGGCCATGTAGCGGGTGGCGGCTTCGAGGGCGGCCTTGCACAGACCCATCACGCCGTAGTTGGCGAT
>JAJTBM010000440.1 GCA_021286885.1 Rhodocyclales bacterium | reverse complement strand
CGGGTGGGTTTCGGCATGGCGATCCACCGCGTTGTAACACAGGTTGGTTTCGCCACCGACAAACCACTTGACGAAGGGCGGGTTGGAAAAGTCGTAGATCTGACTCGGCTGGGTCTTCCAGCTGATCAGCTCGGCCTGTTCCCCCCAGAATCCTTCCCGGTCTTCGATGGAGCGCTTATGAAATTCTTGATAAGACGCCATGTGGGTTCCTCTCCCTTTTTGAACGTTCAAATTGCTTCCGCTAAACGCCCTGGGTGCGAGGAACCCCTATGGTCTGTCTCACACCCCTGGCGCGTTGTCGTGCAGCTTGTAAGTATTTTTATGGTGCAGCATTTTTCCTATCCGGCGTGTGCTGCGCGTGCGAGGGAAACAGGCGACAGCCCGGATGGAATCTCGGATTCTACCAATTCCAGCAAGGGGGCGAGTGTACGTATCGCTTCCAGCAGTTGTTGGCGGAACTTTTCGTCCACGGCCACCCCGGATTTGACCTGCAATAGCAGCTGGTCGATGCTGACCGGCGCCCGGGCCGGACGATCCATCAGCTCGGGCAGCACCTCGCCTCCTTCCGACACCACCCGGTTGCCCCCTGAGGCACGCCCCAGGGCAATGCGCTGAATGGCCAGGTCCATGAGCTGATTCACCAGGGCCGGCCCCTGCTCGGTCACCCGGTCGGTATCGGTGGAAGCAATGCCGATGGTGATCTGGATGCGGATGCGCTCCTCCCGGTAGGTCATGACCACATGCTCGATGGCATGGCGCAAGCGCAGCGCAAACGCACTCGCGCCATTGATGTTGGTCTTGGGCGACACCACCGCAAAGCGCCCCTGCTGCAGCTCGGCCACCGAATCTTCCTTGCGCAGCTTGGTAGCCAGGATCATCGAGAGTTTGCGGTTGATGAGCTGGGCCACATGGGCTCCATAGCGGGACACCAGGCGCTCGAACTGGTCGATCTCGATCACCACCACCGCCAACTCCACGGCGGGCCGCAGGAACGGCACCGGGCTGGCGCCCGACGCTGCGCTATCGGCGCTCGGTTGAGCGGCTGCCGATTCGACATTGCTGGCATTGGCGAGGGCCGCCGCCCGGCTCTTTTCGAGGGCAAGCTGGGTCTGGGCGAGCTGGGTCAGGGCCTCAAGCCGGGCCAGCAACTCGACGTTGCCGATGCTCTTGGAGATGAAATCGGTGGCGCCTGCATTCTTGGCCCGGGCCCGGACTTCGGGCTCGTCATCCCCGGAGATCACCACCACCGGCAAGGTGCTGATGCGGGACAGGCGCGAACTGCGTATGCGATCCAGCACCCCGTAACCATCCAGGCGCGGCATCCCGATATCGGTAATCACCACCTGGATGGTCGGGTCTACCAGCAGGGTCTGCCAGCCGGCTTCCCCATCGGCCTCTTCCCGGACATCGAAACGGTCCCGGATGTGCCGGATGATGGAGGCGCGCACCATCCGGGAATCATCAATGATCAGGACGCGGGGCAGGTTCTGATCGGCTTCAGTGGTCATGCTGGAATCGCACCTTGTGGTTGTGGTTTTAACTCAGATCGGAAGGGCCACCACCGTCCGCCCCTTGACGCGGCCGGCGATGAAATCATCAAACGCCCCCGGCAATTCGCCAAAGGGCAGCACACGGGTCATGGCCGCCAGGTGACGCGGCTTCAGATCGCCTGCCAGGCGCTCCCAGACCCGGGCCCGGGTCGGGAAGCCCATGTAACCGGAATCCACCCCCAACAGGCTCACGCCGCGCAGGATCAGGGGGAATACGGTGGTATTGAGCTGGATGCTCTGGGCGTTGCCAATGCTGGCCACGGTGCCCGCCTGTTTCATGGTGGACAGCACCCAGGCCAGGATGTCGCCCCCCACGTTATCCACCGCCCCCGCCCACAAACCCACACCAAGCGGGCGGGTCTTGGCGGGATCAAGGGTGGAACGCAGCCGGATCTCGGAGGCCCCCAGCAGCTTGAGGTAGGGTTCTTCCTCAGCCTTGCCGGTGAGGGCCACCACTTCGTAGCCCTTGCCAGCCAGCATGTCGATGGCAAGCCCGCCCACCCCACCGCTGGCGCCGGTCACGATCACCGGCCCCTTGTCGGGAGACAGGCCGTTGTCTTCCATGCGCACGATGGCCAGGGCGGCGGTGAAGCCTGCCGTACCGAGGGCCATGCTTTCTTGCAGGCTCAGGCCGTCGGGCAGGGGCAGCACCCACTGGCCCGGCACCCGGGCAAACTCGGCATAACCTCCATGATGGGCCACGCCAATATCAAAACTGGTCGCGACGACCGCATCCCCTGGCCGGAAGCGCTCATCCTGGCTTTCCACCACGATGCCCGCCATGTCGATCCCGCCGATGCACGGAAAACGACGAATGATCTTGCCTGCCCCGGTGGCCGCCAGTGCATCTTTGTAGTTGATGCTCGAATGGCTCACCCGGATGAGCACTTCGCCTGCATCCAGCTGCTCAAACGTAAAGGCTTCCATCCCGGAACACACCTTGCGGTTTTCATCCTGACGGATCACGAAGGCTTGGAAGGACTGGGGTAATGCAGACATGCGCTTCTCCTTTTGGTATGGGGTGCCTGGGGGCGCCCTCGCATTTTGTTACGCGATTATAGCCCCCAGTCGGCCGCCGCTGCATGGCGCCTCAATACTGCTATGGAATTGCCGTAAACGTGATCCATGGCACATCCGGAGCAAAACCATGGCGCACCCTGACACCCCCCTGTCAGATTTGAATGCATA
>JAJTBM010000439.1 GCA_021286885.1 Rhodocyclales bacterium | reverse complement strand
CCGGGAAGGGTTTGCCGCTCACCCCCGACCAACAGCGCATCCGACAGCTTGAGGCTCAACTGCGCCAACTCAAGGAAGACAACGAGATCCTAAAAAAAGCTTCGGCCTTCTTTGCCCGAGCCCTGCGCTGAAGTATCAGTGCATCGAACTGCAGGTAAAGAAGGCCAGCCAGGTAATGACTTGCTGCCGTGTACTTGAAGTGAGCCGGGCCGGTTTCTATGCCCACCGGGCCCAGGCGGCACGCGCCAGGCCCATCGATCCGGTCGAGGTGCAGCTGAAGGCTGTAGTGGTCAATCTTTTTCAGACACCCCAATAATCTTCTTCCCCGCCTGCACGTGCTCATAACCAAGAGCCGCCAGCTAGCCAAAGCTCCGGTGAATTCTCACGCTGTTGCCCCCACCCCCGAACCCTCCCCCCTTCCCCCTGTCCGAGTCCAGCAGTTGCCGTGGGCAGCGCTCAACAATTCTCGACAGGAGTTTCGAATGGTGTTTCGGCGTGGGTGGGTGGTGGGTGGGCTTGTGAGTCTGGCGATGGTGCTGGGTGTGCAGGGGGCGTGGGCGGATATTTCGGTGGCGGCGGGGATGGCGGTGGTGCCGGTGGGGGTGTGGCAGGCTTTGTCGGCGCGGTTGGTGGCGCGGGTGCAGCAGCAGGGGCTGGAGGTGCAGGCGGTGTCTGGTGGGCTGCGGGTGTCGGTGCCGGTGGAGGAGGTCTTTGTGGGCCGGGGGCGGGATGTGAGGCCGGAGTTTGAGGGCTTTCTGGCGGATCTGGCCCAGATGCTTCAGGGGGTGGCGGGGGCTCAGGTGCGGATTTTGGGCTTCGGCAATATCCCTGCGCAAACCTATAACCCGGTCGAGTTGGGGCTGCGTTTGCGCCGCGTGCGCTCTACCCTGGCCACCTACGGGCTTCCCATGCGCCAGATGAAAGCCGCCCTGCGCCCCGAGGCGGAATACCAGGGGCCGGGGCGTTTCTTGCCCTTGGTGGCGCGGGGCGGGGTGATTGCGTTGGAGTTTGGGCCGGGGGTGTGAGCGGGGCGTCGCATCGCGTCGCCCGCGCCCGCTGCCGCCGACCGGTTCAGCTCCCGAGATCGCTCAGGGCGTGCTCAGGGCGTGCTCAGGGCCTGCTCGGGGTGGATGCTGCCCTGGCACGGGCCTGGTGCAGTTTCCGGTAGCTGTCGATCAGCCGTTGGTGGCGGTCCAGGCCTTCCAGTTTCATGCTGGTGGGGGTGAGGCCGTGGAAGCGCACCTGGCCGTTGATTGAGCCGAGGGCGGCGTCCATGCGTTCGTTGCCGAACATGCGGCGGAAGTTGGCCACGTAGTCGTCCAGCTCCAGTTCGTCGTCGAGCAGCACTTCCAGCACCACATTGACGGCCTGGTAGAACAGGCCGCGCTCGGCGGTGTTCTCGTTGTACTGGAGGTAGGCTTCGACCTGTTCCTTGGCGGCTTCGAAGTCCTGCAGGGCGAGGTTGATCAGGAGTTTGAGTTCGAGAATGGTCAGCTGGCCCCAGGCGGTGTTCTCGTCGAATTCAATGCCGATCAGGGTGATGATGTCGGTGTAGTCGTCGAGTTCGCTGTCTTCGAGGCGTTCGAGCAGGGCGGCGAGGGCGTCGTCGTCGAGGCGGTGCAGGTTGAGGATGTCGGCGCGGAAATCCAGCGCCTTGTTGGTGTTGTCCCAGACCAGATCCTCGATGGGATAGACCTCGGAATAGTCCGGTACCAGAATGCGGCAGGCCGTTGCGCCGAGCTGGTCGTAGACCGCCATGTACACTTCCTTGCCCATGTCTTCGAGGATGCCGAACAGGGCGGCGGCTTCGTCCACATTCGAATTCTTGCCGTGGCCGGAGAAATCCCATTCGACAAAAGCGTAATCGGCCTTGGCGCTGAAGAAGCGCCACGACACCACGCCGCTGGAGTCGATGAAGTGCTCGACGAAGTTGTTCGGCTCGGTGACCGCGTTGCTTTCGAAGGTCGGTCGCGGCAGGTCGTTGAGGCCTTCAAAGCTGCGGCCCTGCAGCAGTTCGGTGAGGCTGCGCTCAAGCGCCACTTCCAGGCTCGGGTGTGCGCCGAAGGAGGCGAAGACGCCACCGGTGCGCGGGTTCATGAGCGTCACGCACATGACCGGGAACTGGCCGCCCAGGGAGGCGTCCTTGACCAGCACCGGGAAGCCTTGTTTTTCCAGTTCATCGATGCCGGCGAGGATGCCCGGATATTTGGCCAGTACGTCGGCGGGCACGTCGGGCAGGGCAATTTCGTTCTCGAGGATTTGGCGTTTGACGGCGCGCTCGAAGATTTCCGACAGGCACTGCACCTGCGCTTCGGCCAGCGTGTTGCCGGCGCTCATGCCGTTGCTCAGGTAGAGGTTGTCGATCAGGTTGGTCGGGAAATACACCGTTTCGCCGTCCGACTGGCGCACGTAGGGCAGGGCGCAGATGCCGCGCTCGGTGTTGCCGGAGTTGGTGTCGTAGAGGTGCGAGGCACGCAGTTCGCCGTCCGGGTTGTAGATGGCCAGGGTGTAGTCGTCGAGCATGCCCTTGGGCAGCGCATTCTTTTTCCCCGGCTTGAACCAGCGCTCGTCCGGGTAATGGACGAAGGGAGCGTTGGCGAATTCCTCGCCCCAGTACTGGTCGTTGTAGAAGTGGTTGCAGCTCAGGCGCTCGATGTACTCGCCCAGGGCCGAGGCGAGCGCGCTTTCCTTGGTGGCGCCCTTGCCGTTGGTGAAGCACATGGGTGAATGGGTGTCGCGGATGTGCAGCGACCAGA
>JAJTBM010000019.1 GCA_021286885.1 Rhodocyclales bacterium | reverse complement strand
TGGAAAACCTGGGGGCTTTCTTCATGATCCTGTCCGGGGTCAATTTCGCCCTGCACTTCATGGTCTGGCATGGACGCAGCCTGCGCCCCTACCTGCTGGACGAGGAAAACCTGTTCTATCTGGGCATCATCGGCCTGGCCCTGGTCCTGGTGGCCCTCCTGCTCGTCACCGGCAGCAGCATGCCCCTGGGGCCGGCCCTGCGCCTGGCCTTTTTCCAGGTGGCCACCTTCATCACCAACACCGGACTGTCGTCTTCCGACTATTACAACTGGCCGGTGGCGGCCCAGGTGTTGCTGCTCTTCATCAGCATCGTGGGCGGCTGTGCCGGGTCCACGGCCGGGGGGATCAAGGTGATGCGCTTCATGCTCCTGCTCAAGCAGGGCAATCGGGAAGTGCAGCTGCTGATCCATCCCCAGGCGGTGATCCCCATCAAGCTCGGCAACCGTTCCGTGGATGCCCGGGTGACCAGTGCCGTGTGGGCCTTCTTTGCCGTCTATATCGCCGTATTTGCCCTGTTCATGCTGATCCTGACGGCCACCGGGATGAATCAGGAAACCGCCTTTTCCGCCGTGGTGGGGACCATCAACAATCTGGGGCTGGGATTGGGGGAGGTGAGCAGCGGCTTTGGCGCGGTCACCGACACGGGTAAATGGACCCTGGTGCTCTCCATGCTCATGGGGCGGCTGGAACTCTTTACCGTGCTGGTCCTGTTCTCGCCCCGCTTCTGGCGCAGCTGAGGGCGGGCTTCAGGCGACGAAGCGGTAGCCGACCCCGGATTCGGTGCGGATGTGGCGGGGCAGGGTGGGGTTGTCCTCCAGCTTGCGCCGCAACCCCGCCATGTACACCCGCAGGTAGTGGGCATGCTCCACGTGGTTGGGGCCCCAGACTTCGCTGAGTAACTGGCGGTGGGTGAGCACCCGGCCGGCGTTGGCCACCAGCAGGGTGAGCAGCCGGTATTCGATGGGGGTCAGATGCACGGTCTCTCCGGCCCGGCGCACCAGGCGCTGGGCCAGGTCCACTTCGATCTGGCCGAAGGCAAACACCGGCCCCGCCTCCTGGCCCCGATGGGCGCGGCGCAACAAGGCCCGGACCCGGGCCAGGAGTTCGGGGATACCGAAAGGTTTGCCCAGGTAATCGTCGGCGCCCGCATCCAGGGCCTGGACCTTGTCGGCCTCGTCGGTCCGGGCCGACAGCACCAGAACCGGCAGGCCGGACCAGCTGCGCAGCTCCCGGATCAGCTCGATGCCGTCCCCGTCCGGCAGGCCCAGGTCGAGGATCAGCAGGTCGGGCTTGCGGGTACCGGCTTCGATCAGGCCCCGGGCCAGGGTGTCGGTTTCATGGGTCTGGCAGCCTTCGGATTCCAGGGCGGCGCGCAGGAAGCGGCGGATCTGGGGCTCGTCCTCGACGATCAGGACCACCGGGGCAGGGCCCTCGGCAGGGATGGGTCTGGTGTTGCTCATGCTTCCTCCTGGGGCAGGGCCGGGGGATTTCCCACGGGCAGGCGGATGCTGAAGCAGGCGCCGCCTTCCGGCAGATTCCCGGCCTCGATCCTGCCCTGGTGGGCTTCAACGATGCTGCGCACGATGGCCAGCCCCAGACCGACGCCGGGGATGGCCGATTCATCCCGGCCCCGGGTGAACTTTTCGAACAGCTGCTGTTCCCGGCCCGGGGGCAGGCCGGGGCCGTTGTCGCACAACTGGATGCAGACCCGGTCGGCCTGGCAGGGGTCCGGTTCCGCCCGGATCGTCACGGTGCTGCCGGGGGGCGTGTACTTGGCTGCATTTTCCAGCAGGTTGCAGAACACCCGCTCCATGAGCACCGCATCCAGTTCGAGCAGGGGCAGGTCCGCTGCCAGCTCCACCCGGACCTGGTGGCCCGCCAGTTGGGGCGCCCGGGCCTGCAGGGCCGCTCCCAGGACCTCTTCCAGGGGCTGCCATTCCTTTCTCAGAGTCACCGGGCCCGACTGCAGGCGGGCCATGTCCAGCAGATTGTTCACCAGGGCGCTGGTGCGCAGGGCCTCTTCGCGGATGGCCTGGGCCAGCTCTTCCTCCTCCCGGGGCAGGTGGCCGGCCAGCACCAGGGAATCGGCCAGCCCCACCAGGGCCGTGAGGGGGGTACGCAGATCGTGGGAGAGGGCCCCCAGGAGGGAGTTGCGCAGGCGTTCCGACTCCATCTGCAACTGGGCTTCCTGGGCCACCTGGATGTAATGCACCCGTTCCAGGGCGATGGCCACCAGGGAGGCTCCGGTTTCCAGCAGCTGCTGCTGTTCCGGGGTTTCCTGCCAGGGGCCGGGTCCCACCGCCAGGGCCAGGATGCCCCGGAGGCGCATCGGTGATTTCAGGGGCTGCAGATGCCAGCCGTCCCCAGTTAGAGGCTGGCCGGTGCGGGCGCTGTCCCTGGCCAGGGCGAGGGGAGGGGCGGCGGCGGGGTTCCCCGGCGGGAAGAGCTGCAGCGCTTCCGCCGCGTCGGGCAGCAGCAGGCGGGCCTCGGACTGGAAGCCCCGGCGCACGAAATGGCTGACGATCTCCTGTATCTGTTCCAGGCTCAGGGCGGCGGACAGGTCCCGGGCCATTTCGTACAGGGCCGTCATGCGCAGTTCCCGGCCCCGGGCCACTTCCGCCTGTCGGCTCAGGTCGGTGGTCAGGTGGGTGGTGATCAGGGCCACGGCCAGGATCACGGCAAAGGTGAGCAGGTATTGCATGTCGCTCACGGCGAAGGTGAGGCGGGGGTGCACGAAGAAGAAATTGAAGGCCGCCACGGACAGGAAGGCCGCCAGGATGCCGGGCCCCCGGCCCAGGCGCACGGCAGCCAGCAGCACGGCCAGGAGGAACAGCATGATGATGTTGGCCAGATCCAGGCGGTCCCGCAGGGGCAGGGCCAGCAGGGCCACCCCGGTCACGGCGGCGGCGGCCCACAGATAGGCGGGGGCGGGCCCGGGGCCCGCAGGGCGGTGGAGATGCATGGGGCCTAGTCTAGCAAGCGGCCGGGGGTTTTCCGGCCCTTGCGCTGCAGCAGCCAGGCGACCAAGAGCAGCGGGGCAAAAATGACCAGCAGGGCGGAGAGAAAGTGGAGCAGGTCTTCCATGGTCGGGGCAGGTGGGGCTTTCAGGCGCAAGGTAAGCCATGGGGCGTTAAGAATTCGTAAAAATTGGGGGCTGGTCTTATCATCACCGTTTTGCCCGTTCCCGCTCTCCATGCTGCCTGCCCGCTGGCGTACCCCCGCCCTCATCATCACCTGCGCCTGCCTGATTCTCACCCTGTCCATGGGGGTCCGGCACACGGCCGGGCTGTTCCTGCAGCCCATCACCCAGGGCCAGGGCTGGAGCCGCGAGGTCTTTTCCTTCGCCATCGCCCTGCAGAACCTGGTGTGGGGGCTGGCGTCCCCCTTTGCCGGCGCCTTTGCCGACCGGCTGGGGGCGGGGCGCACCCTGGTGGTTTCCGCCCTGCTGTATCTGCTCGGCCTGCTGGGCATGGCCCTGGGGGGCGGCGAGGCCCTGTTCGATGTCTCCGCCGGGTTGCTGGTGGGGCTGGGGCTCTCCGGCACCACCTTTGCCGTGGTGATGGGCGTGGTGGGGCGGCATGTGGCGCCGGCGCGGCGCAGCCTGGCCCTGGGAGTGGTGGGGGCGGGCGGCTCCTTCGGGCAGTTTGCCGTGCTGCCCGTGGGCCAGGCCCTGATCAGCGCCCACGGCTGGCAACTGGCCCTGGTGTTCCTGGCCCTGGGCATAGCCCTGATCGTTCCCCTGGCGGCGGCCCTGGCCGACGGTCCCGCCCAGGTTCCTGCCGGCGCTTCCCAGTCCCCGGGCCAGGCCTTGCGCCAGGCCGGGGGGGAGCGGAGCTTTCATCTGCTGTTCTGGAGCTACTTCGTGTGCGGCTTCCAGACCGCCTTCATCATGCTGCATCTGCCCGCCTACCTGGTGGATGCCGGATACAGCGCCAACGTGGGCATGACAGCGGTGGCCCTGATCGGGCTCTGCAACGTGGCCGGCTCCTTCCTGTTCGGCTGGTGGGGCGGGCTGTACAGCAAGAAGAATCTGCTGGTGGCCATCTATGCCCTGCGTGCCGTGGCGGTGCTGGCGTTCCTGGGCATTCCGGCGGGGCTGCCCGGGGTCTGGCTGTTTGCCGCCGCCATGGGCCTCTTGTGGCTGGGCACGGTGCCCCTCACCAACGGCCTGGTGGCCCAGATCTTCGGGCTGCGCTACATGTCCATGTTGAGCGGCGTGGTGTTCCTGGGGCACCAGCTGGGCAGTTTCCTGGGGGCCTGGCTGGGCGGCCGGATCTTCGACCAGACCGGCTCCTATGGCCTGGCCTGGGGCCTGGTGCTCGGGCTCTCCCTGGTGGCGGCGCTCCTGGCCTGGCCGATCCGGGAGCAGCCCCTGGCCGGGCAGGAGGCCCGGTCGTGAAGCGGCGGCTGGCCTGGCTGCTCCTGGGGCTGCTGTTTGTCTGGCTCCTGTACCGGCTGTTCCTGGCTTACCAGATGCCGGAGCTGCTCTTTGACTGGCAGAACCTGCGCTATTGCGGCTGAGGCGGCTCGATGGGGCCGCTCTCCGGGGGCGCCAGGCCCAGGCGCTGGCCCAGGGCTTCTTCGGACAGGTTGAGCAGCTGGGCGATGGCCTTCAGGTCGTCCGGGAGGGCCGTGTCGTGCCAGCCGTGGGCCAGGTGCCGGGCCAGGTTGACGGCCAGCACCACGTTCCTGACCCGGGGTTGTTCCGCGTGTTCGTCGTCGATCAGCTTCAGGAGCAGGTCGGGCAGATGCCAGGCCTTGCACAGGGCGGTCTGGATGTCCTGCAGGCGGATGCCCAGGACCTGTTCCTGGGCGCTCTGGCTGCGCAACTGCGGGTTGAGCGTCTGCATCTCGCGGATGCGCAGGGCCAGCTGGGGCGCGAAGCAGTACAGCAGGATTTCGGCCAGATCATGCAGCAGGGCGGCCAGGGTCACCTCCTCCACATTCACGTCCACGCGCCAGATGGCCCATTCCTGGGCGTAGTGGGAGGCCTGCTGGGCCCGGCGGATGACCTGCAGGGCCCCCAGCAGGGCCTGGGGCGGGCAGCCCTTGAGCGTGTCTTCCAGGGTGGAAAGCTGTTCGAAGCGTTTGAAGAAGGGTTCTATGCCCAGCATCATGATGGCCCCGGCGATGGTGGTCACGTCATGGTGCAGGCGCTTGCCGGTCAGGGGCTGGATGTAGGCCAGCACCCGCACGGCCATGAGGGGGTCCTGGAGCACGATGCGGGCGATGGCCTTGCCCGACACCTGATCCATGTTTTCCCGGGCGGTTTCCAGCTGGCGGCGGGTGTGGCGCAGGACAGGCAGTTCCCGCTCGCTGAAATACACCACCCAGTCGTCCAGTTCCTGCAAGGGATGGTCGAGCATACCTGTCTCTCCACTCGAAAAAAGCGATACAACTTTTTGATTTAAGCGCGTTTATAGCAGTTTTCCCCGGCGCCGGATAGCCACCGGGCAGGGGCCCCGGGCCGGGCTGAAACGGCCGTGCCATAATGGCGCCCCCGCCACTCATCTGCTCCTCGCCATGCGTTACACCATCGTTCCCGTGACCCCCTTCGAACAGAACTGCACCCTGCTCTGGTGCGAGGCCAGCCGCCAGGCGGCGGTGGTGGACCCGGGCGGGGACGTGGAGCAGATCCTCGCCGCCCTGGCCCGGGAACAGCTGACCCCGGTCCTGATCCTGGTGACCCATGGCCACATCGACCATGCCGGCGGGGTGGCGGAGCTGGCCGAACGGCTGGGCCTGCCCGTGGAGGGGCCGGGCGAGGCCGACCGCTTCTGGGTTGACGGCATGGCCGAGCAGAGCCGCATGTTCGGTTTTCCTCCCTGCCGCAGTTTCGTGCCCAGCCGCTGGTTGCAGGACGGAGACCGGGTCCGCTTCGGCGAAGTGGAGCTGGAAGTCCTGCACTGCCCCGGGCATACCCCGGGCCATGTGGTGTTTCACGACCGGCCGGGGCGCCTGGTGGTGGTGGGCGACGTGCTCTTCAAGGGTTCCGTGGGGCGCACCGATTTCCCCCTGGGCCGCCATGCCGATCTGATGCGCTCCATCAAGGAAAAGCTGTTTGCCCTGGGCGACGAGGTGGACTTCATCCCCGGGCACGGCCCCATGTCCACCCTGGGAGAAGAGCGCCGCTACAATCCTTTCGTGGGCGGGCGCTACGGCTGAGGCTGGCCGGGCCTCCGGAAGCAAACCGGGAAAATCGGAAAATTTGGGGGTAAAATCCCCGCCTCCCAAAATTTTTGGCCCCCGGATGAAAACCACTTTCCTCGATTTTGAGCAGCCGATTGCCGAGCTGGAGAACAAGATTGAAGCCCTGCGCTTCGGCCAGGAAGACTCGGCCGTCGATATATCCGAGGAGATCGACCGGCTGGCGGAAAAGAGCCAGTCCCTGACCAAGGAAATCTACGCCAAGCTGACCCCCTGGCAGATCGCCCAGGTGGCCCGTCATCCCCAGCGCCCCTACACCCTGGACTACGTGGCCCACATCTTCACGGATTTCGAGGAGCTGCACGGGGACCGGGCTTTTGCCGACGACAAGGCCATCGTCGGCGGGCTGGCCCGCTTCAACGGTCAGCCCTGCATGGTGATCGGCCACCAGAAGGGGCGCGACACCAAGGAAAAGATCTACCGCAACTTCGGCATGCCCCGGCCCGAGGGCTATCGCAAGGCGCTGCGCCTGATGAAGCTGGCGGAAAAATTCGGCATTCCGGTGATGACCTTCGTCGACACCCCCGGTGCCTACCCCGGCATTGATGCTGAGGAGCGCGGCCAGTCCGAAGCCATTGGCCGCAACCTTTTCGTGATGGCCGAACTCAAGGTGCCGGTCATCGTCACCATCATCGGCGAAGGCGGTTCCGGCGGCGCGCTGGCGATTGCTGTCGGCGATGTCGTGCAGATGCTGCAATACTCGACCTACTCGGTGATTTCGCCCGAGGGCTGCGCTTCCATTCTCTGGAAGAGCGCCGAAAAGGCACCCGAAGCGGCTGAAACCATGGGCATCACCGCCCCGCGTCTCAAGTCGCTGGGCCTGATCGACAAGGTGGTCAATGAGCCGCTGGGCGGCGCACAACGCGACCACGCGGCGATGGCGCTCAATCTCAAGAAATCCTTGCAAGATGCGCTCAAGCAGCTGTCTGCGCTGTCGACCGAAGAATTGCTCGCAGCCCGTTACGAGCGGCTGATGAGCTATGGCCGTTACACCGACAAATCCGCCGCCTGATTTGCTGAACCGGCGCGTCGGCAGCTGGCTGGCGGCGCGCATCGGCCCGACGCAGACGCTCTGCGTCGGCCTCTCCGGCGGCTGCGACTCCGTCACCCTGCTGCACCTCCTTTGCCAACTCGGCTACCGCGAGCGGCTGACGGCGGTGCACGTCCATCATGGTCTTTCGCCCCATGCCGATGCCTGGGCGGACTTTTGTACGGCTTATTGTGCCGACTTGGGCGTGCCGCTGATTTTGCGCCGTGTGGCCGTCGACCGTAAAAGTGGCAGCGGCCTCGAAGCCGCCGCCCGCCAGGCGCGCTACGCCGTCTTTGCCGAAATCCCCGGCGACTGGCTCTTGCTCGCTCAACATCGCGGCGATCAAGCCGAAACGCTCTTGTTTAATTTGCTGCGCGGCAGCGGCCTGACGGGCGCAGCGGGCATGCCGGTGCAGCGTGTTTTCGCTGATAAACAGTTGCTGCGCCCTTTGCTCGCCAGCTCGCGTGCCGAGATCGAAGCCTATGCGCGCCAGGCGGGCCTGGCGTGGATCGAGGACGAGAGCAATGCCGACCTGGGTTTTTCGCGCAATTATTTGCGTCATCAGACGCTGGTTGATTTAAGCCAACGCTTTCCCGCTGCCGAATCGGCGCTGGCGCAAGCTGCCGGGCATTTTGCCGAGGCGCAGGGCCTGCTCGATGAACTGGCTGCCGAAGATTGGGTGCGCGCAGCAGAGGGCGACAGCGCCCGGCTCGCGGTGCTCAAGGCGCTGTCCTTGCCGCGCTTGAAGAATCTCATTCGCTATCGCTTGCGCCAGCTGGGTTGGCAGCCGCCAGTTGCCGCCCGGCTCAATGAGTTTTGTCGGCAAATTCAAACCGCCGGGCCGGATCGGCATCCGGCGCTGGAACTGCCGCAAGGGCGCATGTTTTGCCGCCATCAACGGCTCTTTTGGCAAGGGCTGGGGTAACAAAGAGTTACGAACGCCTTTCCGCCGTCAATTTTCATCAGTTACAATCCTCAGATTCTCTTTCTTTCCGAACAGGCCATGATTACCGGATCCATTTGTGCCATCGTTACGCCCATGCATGAGGATGGCAGCCTCGACCTGAATTCCTTTCGCAATCTGCTCGACTTCCACGTTCAGGAAGGCACCGACGCCATCGTCGTCGTCGGCACCACCGGCGAATCGCCGACGGTTACCGTTGAAGAGCATTGCGAACTGATCAAGGTCGCCGTCGAGCACATCGCCGGACGGATTCCCGTGATCGCCGGGACGGGCGGCAATTCCACTGCCGAAGCCATCGAGCTCACCGAATTTGCCAAGAAGGCCGGTGCCGACATGTCCTTGTCGGTCGTGCCTTACTACAACCGCCCGACGCAAGAAGGCATGTATCGCCACTTCAAGGCGATTGCCGAAGCCGTCGAGCTGCCGATCCTGCTCTACAACGTGCCGGGCCGTACCGTCGCCGACATGAGCAACGACACCATCCTGCGCCTTGCCGGCGTGCCGGGTATCGTTGGTGTCAAGGACGCCACCGGCAACCTCGACCGCGCCTGCGACCTGATCGCCCGCGCACCCAAGGATTTCGCGCTGTACACCGGCGACGACATGACGGCCATTGCCAGCATCGCCCTGGGTTTCCATGGCGACATTTCGGTCACTGCCAACGTTGCCCCGCGTCTGATGCACGAAATGTGCGTTGCTGCCCGCGAAGGCAATATCGCGCGTGCCCGTGAAATTCACTTCCAGCTGGTCGGCCTGCACCGCGACCTGTTCTGCGAAGCCAATCCGATCCCGGTCAAGTGGGCCGTGCATCGCCTGGGCCTCTCGCCCAATGGCATCCGCCTGCCGCTGACCGAAGTCACCGAAGCCGGCAAGGCCAAGGTATTGGCCGCATTGCAACAGGCTGGCCTCGTAGCCTGACGGAGCAAGGAACACCATGAAGTATCGCCTGGCTTTTCTGACATCGACGCTGATCGCCGTCGCCCTTTCCGGCTGCGGCATCATCCCGGATTCGCGCAAGATTGATTACAAGTCTTCGAGTAATGCCCCCAAGCCCACGCTCGAGGTGCCCCCGGATCTCTCGCAATTGTCACGCGATGATCGCTATCTGGTGCCCAATACGGGGGGCAAGGGCAGCGCAACTTACTCGGCGTTTAGCGTGGATCGTGCGGCATCGGGTCAGGCGCAAACCTCGGCAGTGTTGCCGACTGTAGACAAGATTCGTGTCGAGCGTTCTGGTAACCAGCGTTGGCTGGTCGTGGGCATGCCGGCGGATAAGGTTTGGGATACGGTCAAGGATTTCTGGCAGGAGACCGGCTTCATCGTTGCGGTTGAGCGCCCTGAAGCTGGGATCATGGAAACCGACTGGGCAGAAAACCGCGCCAAGATTGGTGACGACCTGCTGCGTCGCACCCTGGGCAAGCTGCTTGATTCGCTCTATTCGACGGGCGAACGGGACAAGTTCCGTACCCGTTTCGAGCCGGGCGCAACGCCGGGGACGACGGATATTTTCATCAGCCACCGCTCGATGGAGGAGGTTTATACCTCGTCCGCTCGCGAAGACACGCGCTGGCAGCCGCGTCCGGCTGATCCGGAGCTGGAAGCAGAAATGCTGCGCCGTTTGATGGTGCGTCTGGGTGCGGAAGAGAAGCGTGCCGAGGTTGAAGTGGCATCCGCCAAAGCCGAGCCACGTGCCCGTCTGGTGCGTGCCGAGGGTGAGGCCGGACGCCTGGAGGTTCTGGATCGCTTTGATCGCGCCTGGCGTCGTGTTGGTCTGGCGTTGGATCGCGTGGGCTTTACCGTTGAAGATCGCGATCGTGCGCGTGGCCTGTATTTCGTGCGTTATGTTGATCCGGAAATCGATAATCGCAAGAAAGATGAGGGCATGCTCTCCAAGCTGGCCTTCTGGAAGAAATCTGAAGACCCGGCCAGCCGACAGCAGTATCGTATTTACGTTGCCGAAAATGGCGCCAACAGTACGGTTCAAATCCTGACCAATGAAGGCGGGATGGATAAGTCGGAAACAGCACGCAAGATCATGGGCTTGTTGCTCCAGCAGTTGCAATAAGCGTCTGCTACCTGTTACCCAATGAAAAACGGCCCGAGTCATCGGGCCTTTTTTTTGCGAGAAAAATGGCTCAGAACGAATAACGGGCTTGTAGCCAGAGGCGTTGGCCTTCGGCGCGGTTTTTGGCGTCGGATTCGATCTGGATTTTGGCGACGATGCTGGCCTGCCTGGAGAAGGCGTGGGCGACGTAGGGGCCGATGGCGTTGACCGAGGCGCGGTTGCCGTAGACGGTGTTGCCGTTGCGCACGTCGTCGGTGACCTGGCGGTAGAGGTAGCCGTTGAGGCCGCCAGACCAGCCGGGGGCGAATTTGTAGCCGCCGCTGAATTCCAGCGTCAGTTCGTCGCCGGAGCGGTAATCGGTGTCGGCGTTGCGACCATTGATGCCGTAGCGTACGCGGGCCGAGGCTTCCCAGGCACCGGGGAGCCAGGTCAGGCCATAGAGTGCGGCGGCTTGCCAGGTGTTGCGCCCGGCATTGACGTTGCGGTTTTTATCGTACTGGCCGGTTGGCAGGATGACTTCCATGCCCGCCATCTGGTGCAGGGTCGGGCCGTGCCAGCCGAGCAGTACGGGGGCGAGGGTCATGTCGCCGATGCCGCTGGCTTTGCCGCTGCGGTCAAAAGGCGCGGCGGCGAGGTGCATGTCGAGGTCGAGATCGGGCAGCGACAGCACAGCGCGCGTTTCGACATTCGCCCCGGCGATCTTGAAATCGCGCCAGACGTGCGAGTAACGCAGGGCGAGCACGTCGGCCTGGCTCTTGAACTGGGTGATGCGGGCGTTGTTATTGCCGTTGTTGTCCTTGATCTGGTCGGCGCTGTAGTGCTGGTAATAAAGCAGCAGGTTTTCGCCTTCGGGCAGCATCAGGCCGGTGAAGTTGGTTTCGACCCCGACGGGATAAACGCTGCCGCCGCCTTCGGTGGCGAGAGCGGGCTGGGCGAGGGCGGCGGCGATGAGCAGCGCGAGGATTTTCTGGTTCATGTTTGTTTTCTTGCGAGCGGCGGCGAGCGGAAATAAGCGCGAATTTTAGGAAAAAGCCTGCCGGCAGGCCGCGAGGCAAATCAAAAAGCCGTGGATTTTTGCCTCGTCAGGCCGTTGACCGTAAAAGTCACTGCGCCGCCTCGGAGAGCATGCGCCGTCTTTCCGGCAGGCGGAGCAGGGGCAGGACTTCGCAGTATTGCAGGGCTTTTTCATCGGCGAAGCTGACGCCGGCGACACCGTCCTTGACCTCGCGGGCGATGGCGTGCAGGCGTTCGCGCCAGTGGGTGATGACGGCGATCCAGTCGGGAAATTCGTCTGGGGCGAAGACTTTTTGCTTGTCGTCGCCGATGCCTTGCACGCCGGGCAGCAAGTCCTTTTCGTCGGCGATGCCGGCAAAGCCGGGTTTGTCGAGCAAGACCTTGGCGAAGACCACGGCGGCGGCATCGTCGTCGTCGCCGACGATGAGCGCGGCGTAGATCGGCAATTGCGGCTCGGTGAGGCGCTGGCTGGCCCAGTTCTTGATGTCGATGGCCGCGCCGGTCTTGTAGTCGATGATGACCTGGCGGCCATCGGCCAGGCGGTCGATGCGGTCGACGATCATGCGTACCTTGATGCCTTCGATCTCGATTTCCGCCGGGGCTTCGCAGGCAATGACGCTGAAGTCGCCGCCGCGCTGGTCTTCGACACTGAGCCAGAGCAGCAAGAGGCGTGTCAGGCGCTCGCCTTCGAGCTGGCGGAAGCGTTCCGGCAGCTTGATGCGGCGTTCGTTTTCAAATTCGGCCAGCGCCGTGGTCACGGCTTCGCCTATCGCCGCCAGACGCGCCGCCTCGTCCATGGCGCGCAGGGTTTGCGAGTCGCGCAGCGCCGTCCATAAAGCCTCCAGCGCCGCGTGCACCAGCGTGCCGCGCGCGGCGGGGTCGAGGCCTTCGACCGGGGTTTCCATGGCCTCGGCCCCCAGGCGGTATTGGTAATAGGCCCAGGCCGGGCAGATGGCTTGCGCGCGCAGCAGCCAGCTGCCGCCGGAGACCTTTTCGCCCGCGCCAACCAGCGGCGCTTGCGCGTCGGGGAGTTCTTCGCAGGCTTTTGCGGTGAACTGCGCGGCGGGCGGCATTTTTGCCTCTGGCGGAGCGTTCACCGCAAAAGGCAGGCCGTTGAGCAGCGGGCTGGGGCGCAGCACGCGGTTGCCGTCGGCGCGCGACCAGGAAAAATGCACTTCGGGGGCGGCGGCGAGCAGGCGGGCGTGCACGCGCCGCGCGAAGTCGAGTTCGACCTCGGCGCTGGCGTGCGAGGCACCGACGGCGCGCAAGAGCTCGGCGGGCAGCAGCGGATTGGGGCGCGGCGCGGGCGGCCATTGGTCGTCGTTCATGCCCATCACCCACAGCGCGTCGAATTGCAGGCCGGCGCTTTCGAGTGTGCCGAGGGCCTGAATCGCCGGGCGGCCCTTGGTTTCGGGCTGGAACAGCCGTTCGCGGCAGAGCTCGCGCAGGCGACGCACGGCGTCGTGGGCGCTGATTTTGCCGAGCAGGGCGTCGAAACGGCCAAAGCCGTCGAGCACTTCAAGAAAACTGCGCCGCGCCTGGAATTCCGGGCTGCTCAGGGGGCGGTCGCCGGGCCAGGCGTAGGCGCGCAGGGCGCGTTTGCACAATTGCGCCCATGCGCCGGGCAATTGCTTGCCGGAGAATTCGCCAAACACCTCGCAACCTGCGGCCAGGGCTGCCATGCTTTGCGGGCAAAGGGGCGCGGCGCTCTCGGCCAGGCGCTCGCTCAAGCGCCAGAGGGCGGCGGGCGAGGTGAAATAGGGCAGATCGCGGCGCATGGCGGCGGCGAGCAGCGCTCGGCCATCGGCCTCGGCCTGCGCGGCGGCCCAGCCACCGGCCAGCAGCAGGGCGGAGAGGCGCGCTTGTTCGAGCTTGGCGCGACCATTGCCGAGGGCGAGCAGATCGAGCGCGAGGCGGATCAAGGGCAGGTCGGCGAGCGGGCGTCCCAGCGAAAAATTGAAGCGGCGCGGCAATTCGCTGCCATCGGGGCGGATCAGCTCGGGGTGAAGCAAGTCGTCGAGCAGGAATTCCAGGCGATCGCGCACGCCGGCAAGATTGGGCGCGACGATGCCGACGCGCGCAGCGGGGTTGGCCGCCAGTTGTTCAGCGGCCCAGGCGGCGGCAGCGGCGCATTCGGCGGCGAGGTCGGCGCAGGCGTGCACTTCGGCACTTTTACGGTCGACGCTGTTTTCGAGGCCAATTTCAACCGCCACGCCGCGCGCGTTCAGGGCGGCGGCCAGGCGTTGCTCAAAAGGCGTCAGACGGTCGAAACCGGCAAAAACGACTCGCGGCGGTAGGGCAAAGCGGCCATCTTCGATCAAGGCCAGAATCTGGCGTTGCACGCCCGCGAGGTCGAGCTGGCCGAGCTGGCGGCAGCGGTCGACAAAATCTGCCTGCCAGCCGATGAAAAGCTTGGCCTCGTCGGCCAGCGCGGCGCTGGCGGGTTCGAGATGCCAGACGCGGCACAGCGCGTGCGCCTCCGCCGCAGCCTTGGCCATGCCGGGCAGGTCGAAGAGCGGCGCGGCTTCGGTCAGCGAGGCGGCGATGATCTTTTCCCAGAGCAGCTTTTCGGCGTAGGGGTCGAGCGCCGTGGGCAGTTCGGCCTCGCCGGTCAGCGTGGCTTCATCCGCCAGGCTCGCCAGCCATTGGCTCAGGCTCAAGGCCTGCCGGGTGCGCCAGACCTGGCTTTCGGCGGGCAGCTCGCCGCGCAGGGTCTGGGCGAGGCGGGTGGTGGCGCAGAGGTAAAGCGTGTCGCTCATGGTGAATGAACTCAGTGCATGGCCGGCATCGCCGGGCGCGGTGGCAGCGCGGGGCGAGCGGGCGCGCCCGCTGGCGGGGTGTGGCTGGCGGCAGCGGGGGGCGCGGCGGCTTCCAGGGGTTTGGCCGGGCCTGCCGGACGCGGCATGGCCGGGCGGGCTGGCGGCGGCGCGGCAGGGCGGGCGCTTTCCATGGGTGGCGGTGGGCTGACGCTGGGTTTGGCGGGGGGCACAGCCATTGGCTTGGCGGGCGCTGCGGGTGCCGGCATAGCCGGACGCGCCGGGGCTGCCGGGCTGGCGATGGTCGGGCGCGCTGGTGCTGAGGCTGCCGGCTGGCTGGGGATGAAAATCGGCGGCGGGCTGGCCGGGCGTGCCGGATTGGCCGGCATGGCGGGGGCGGGTGGGGCCATGCGCGTGCCCAGCGTGCTGCGCGGGGCATCGCCACGCGCCGGGGCGAGGGCGCGGCCAGCGGGGCCGACGGTGACATCACGGCGGAAGCCATCGACGATTTTGGGGCCGAGGCCGGGAACCTCGGCCAGTTCATCGACCGAGTTGAAACGGCCATGCTGGCGACGGTAATCCACGATGGCTTGCGCCTTGGCCGGGCCGATACCTTTGAGGCCATCGAGCTGTTCGGCGCTGGCGGCGTTGATGTCGAGCTGGGCACAGGCCAGGCCGCTCCAGAGCAGCAAGGCGGAGAGCAGGGAAAGGGCGCGGGCGGGCATGGTCGGCTCCGGTCAATAAAGGGCCAAGTATGCCATTGTTGCCCGGCGCTGCCGCGCTTTGCCGGCCTTGGGCTTGCTGCTGGCCGGCGTTACCGCTTTGCAACAACTCGTAAAAGCCGGGGTGGTTTGTCCCATGCGCAGCCGGCATCTGCGTTAAGTCCTTAAGAGAATAATTTTTGGACGGAGCGAATCATGAAAAAGCTTTTGCTGCTGGTGGCGGTGTTGGCGACCCTGGGTTTGTCGGGTTGTGTGATTGCCCCTGCCGGGCCGTACTACAGCGAGCCGGTCGTGCGTGTGCCGCCGCCAAGCTACAATTGGGGCTACTACCGTCCTCATCCTCATCCGGGGTATGGTTGGGGGCGTGGCTGGCGCTAAGTCAGGCAGGCTTGAGGTTTAAACGAGCAAGGAAAATCATGGCTGGTTTTGAAAACTATTCGCGTGATGCCGCCGAAATCGAAGCGGAAATCGTGCGCAAGGGCATTGCCCTCAATATCGACTGGGCAGACGAGGTCGAGGTCCGCAACTTGGCGCGCGAGGCAGTCAATCATCTGGCCGACGACGTCAAAATCGCCGCCAGCGCGCCGGTCGATTACGCCATGCTGGCCAAGGTCGAGCTTTTTGGCCTGGCGGGCGTGATGCTCAAAACCATGGAAGAAAGCGCCGGCGAAGGCTTTGAAAGCCACGGCGGCCCGGCCTGGAAAGCCTTTGCCAAGGCGCTGTGGGCCGAGGCGAAATTGCGCAGTAGCGACACGCCCAGCTGAATTTGCGCTCCGGCGCAGCAAAATTGCCTCATTTTTGCGGTCGACCGCAAAAGTGGGGCAATTTTCATTGGGGGCGTGTTTTCAACTGGGAAAACTGTTTTGACGCAGATGGCACCGATAACAGGCTGATTTCGCAGATTTTTCTATCGCACTCTGGTTTCTTCTACTCACCCGTTTGCCGGTGATAGACCCATGAGAAATCTGCGTTTATCTGCGCAATCAGCGTCTAAATGAAGTTTTCAAGTGTAAAACTCACACGCCCAACCAGCCCTTGATTTCGTCCTTGGCGGGAATGCGTCCGGCGCATTTGACTTCTTCATCAATGACCAAGGCCGGCGTGGTCATGATCGGATAGGCCATGATCTGATCCATGTCGCGCACATGGGCGAACTCCGCCGTGAGGCCGAGTTCGGCGACGGCTTCGCGGGTCAGTTGTTCGAGACGGTTGCATTTGGCGCAGCCGCTGCCGAGGATTTTGATCAACATGGTTTTCTCCGGAATCAGGCCCGCTGCTGGCGGGCGCGTTCGATGAGGTGCAGGCTGGTGACGAGCAGGGCGACAAAGCCGAGCACGAGGCCGCCGATGAGGTAGAGCGAAGCGCCATCCGACCAGGCGCCGTAAGTCAGCCCGGCCAGCGTTGAGAACAGCGCAACCAAGCCGACATACGTCCAGGCGCGCAGCTTGCCAATGATGGCGGCGGTGATCAGGATGCTTTGCAAGGACAGTTCCGGGTCGGCCATCAGGTAGGCGATCAGCGGCCCGGGGTGCATGCCCAGCGAGAGGAACATCTTGGCAATCGGTACTTCAACGAGCGTCGGGAAATACATGAAAACGCCAAACACCACGCCTGCGAGGTTGGCGAGCACGGTATTGCTGCCGGCGATGCTGCGTATCCATTCGGGTTCGATAAAAACGCGGATGACGCCGACGAGGAAAACGCCGACAACCAGCAGCGGGAAAATCTGCTTCACAAAGCGCCAGGTTTCCCACAGCCATTGCTGCATGTCCCAGGGATCGAAGCGCCGCGCTTGCGGCACGAGGGCGGCACAGAGCAGGGCGACGGCGACAGTGCGCCCTGTTACGGTCAACTGCAATTCCGGGCCTAAAACGCGCAGGCCGAGCGCGGCAAAAATCAGCGTCGCGGCGGTCAGCGCCAGGGTGACGCTGGTCAGGCGATTGATGCCTTGATCGACCCGGCCCAGCCCGCGCCAGGCCACCGCGCCGATCATCAGCAAGAGGCCGATGAGCAGCGCGCCTTGCAGGCTGAGGCCTTCGGCACCAATCGCTTCATTGACTGGCACCCAGCGATCCAGGGTTTGCTGGAGGTCGACTGCCGTTGCCCACGACCATTGGCTTTGGAAGAGCACGGCTTTGAGGAAATCGACCTTGAGCGTGCCGGCGATCAATAGCGCCACCAGCGTCGCCAAAAAGAGCAGATTGCGGCGGGGGATGCTTTCCGTGCTGGCAAAGGCGCGGCGATCCGCCTGCCGCGCTTCTTCACCCACGCGGAAAAGCAGGGCCATGATCATGCCGATCCCGATGCCGAAAGACAGCGCCAGCAGAATGCGCGCAATCGCGAATTCCGGGCCGAGGGCGACGCCGGTATAAGACAGCGCGAGGATATTGCCCGCTGGTGCAAAGAAGAGAAAGGTAATCGCCGGGCCCAGCCCCGCACCTTTTTTGTAAATGCCGGCAAACAGCGGCTGGATGGTGCAGGAGCAAACCGCCAGCAGGCTGCCGGCCCCCGCTGCCGCCGGGTAGGACACCCAGCGCGGCGCGTCCGGGCCGAGAAAACGGATGATTGCCGATTGCGGCACCAGAGCCGAGAGCGCGCCGGCGATGAAAAAAGCCGGCACCAAGCAAAGCAGCACATGCGCTGCGAGGTAGGCGGCCAGGCTATCCAGGCCGCCTTGGAGGGCAATTAACAGCGTGTCCATATCAGACCTCCCTAATGGAGATCATTATGCGCCGGCTTGGCCCTCGTACCAAGGTTTGCTGGCATTGACCACTTTCACCACCAGCAGCATCACCGGCACTTCGATCAGCACGCCGACCACCGTTGCCAGGGCCGCGCCGGATTCAAAGCCGAAGAGGCTGATGGCGGCGGCGACGGCGAGCTCGAAGAAGTTGGAGGCGCCGATCAGCGCAGAGGGGCAGGCGATGTTGTGCTTTTCGCCGACCACCTTGTTT
>JAJTBM010000438.1 GCA_021286885.1 Rhodocyclales bacterium | reverse complement strand
CACGGTGGCGATCTGGGTCTTGTCCCCCATCTCGGCCAGGAAGAAGGTGACGAGGGTGGCACCAAACACCCCCAGGCGGGAGGCGATGGTGGTTTCGTCGTCTTCGATTTCGTCGGGGATCAGGGTCCAGATGGCCATGCCGATGAAGGACAGGCCCAGCACCCAGCGCAACACGCTGGGGCTCAGCATGGCGGTGATCCAGGCACCCAAGGCCCCGGCCAGGCCGTGGTTCACGACGGTGGCGGCGAGAATGCCCAAAATGATGGGAACGGGTTTCTTGAAACGTGCGGCCAGGATGAAGGCCAGCAGCTGGGTTTTGTCGCCGATTTCAGCGAGGGCGACAACGCCCGTGGAGACGAGGAGCGATTCCATGAAAACATCCCGGGCCGGTACAAAACGATTGACCACAGCGCATCCCCGGCCCAGTCGGAGGCGTTGTGGTCAAAGGTCTTGCCAAGTACGGGCACCGCTTGCGCCATGGCCGAACGGCCAAGTGTGTTGACGCAAGCCCCTTTCTGCCCGCAGGCGAAGGGCGGCTACTCCCCAATGACGGCGCGGATTGTAGCAGAGTGGGGCCGGGAGGGAAGTGCTGGCTGTGTCGCTCGTCTGGTCGTGTCCGAGGGGGGCAGGCAACATCGGTCAGCGCTAGGAAAGCGCTGCGGCCCCGCCTTCCCCTACAATACCGCCCTTGATTTTCAAGCAGATGCAGCATGAACCAGAATTCAGCGCCCGGGGTGGTGGTCATTGGTGGGGGGCCGGCGGGGCTCATGGCGGCGGAGGTCATCAGCCAGGCGGGCTACCCGGTGGATCTTTACGATGCCATGCCTTCGGTGGGGCGCAAGTTTCTGCTGGCGGGCATTGGCGGGCTCAATATTACCCACAGCGAAGCCTACGAGCGCTTCTGTACCCGCTTCGACAAGCCGGCTGCCCTGCGCCCGCTGCTCGACCGGTTTACTCCCGAGATGCTGCAGGCCTGGGTGCATGGGCTGGGGGTGGAAACCTTTGTGGGCACGTCGGGGCGGGTGTTTCCCAAAGAGATGAAGGCCGCGCCCCTGCTGCGGGCCTGGCTGCACCGGCTGCGGGCGGGCGGGGTGCGCATTCATGTGCGCCACCGCTGGCTGGGTTGGGATGAGGCTGGCGCCCTGCGGATTGCCCATCCAGAGGGCGAACTGCGTCTTAGGCCCGCTGCCACGGTGCTGGCCCTGGGCGGTGGGAGCTGGCCCCGGCTGGGGTCGGATGGGGCCTGGGTGCCCTGGCTGGGTGAGCGTGGCGTGGCCGTCGCGCCCCTGGAAAGCGCCAATTGTGGCTTTGAAGTGGCCTGGAGCGCCCATTTGCGCGACAAATTTGCCGGTGCGCCCCTCAAGTCGGTGGCCCTCAGTTTTACCGATCTGGCAGGCCACACCGAAACCCGCCCCGGCGAATTGGCCCTGAGCGCGGAAGGGGTCGAAGGCAGTCTGATTTACGCCTTCTCCCGCCCCTTGCGCGAAACCCTCAAGGCCCGGGGGCACGCCACCTTCACCCTGGATCTGGCCCCGGGCCGGGATCTGGCGCGGGTGCGGGCCGAAGTGGCCCATCCCCGGGGTTCCCGCTCCTTGTCCAGCCATCTCCAGAGCCGGGTGGGTCTCAAGGGCGCCAAGCTTGCCCTGCTGCACGAATGCCTGAGCCGGGAGGCCATGCAAGATCCGGAACGCCTCGCCCAGGCCATCAAGGCCCTGCCCATCACGGTGCACGCCACCCGCCCCATCGCCGAGGCCATCAGCAGCGCGGGTGGGGTGTGCTTTGATGGGCTCACGCCCGAGCACATGCTCCAGAGCCTGCCTGGGGTGTTCGTGGCCGGCGAGATGCTGGATTGGGATGCGCCCACCGGCGGCTATCTGCTCACCGCCAGCATGGCCAGTGGCCGCTGGACGGGGGCGGGGGTGGTGGCGTGGTGCGGGGGAAATGCCCGGTCTGAGGGCTAGCAGGCGGGTACCCGGCGGGGGCAGGCTGCCCCATTCAACATCTCTTCAACATCCCATAAAAAAACCGGCGACAAGGCCGGTTTTTTATTGTGCGCGCCTGGGGTCTGGGGAGGTGTGTCGCTCAGACCGTTCAGGCCGTTCCAGCACATCAGGCCACGGGTGCGAGCGCCTGAATATGTACATGTACATCTTCCAGCCGGGTAGCCAGGTGTACGTGGAAGCCGCCAACGGTTTCCTGGCAGACCAGCTGCTGTTTGGCTCCTCCTACCCCTTCCGCCCCATCGGGCAGAGCATCGAGGATTTCCAGCAACTGGGCTTCCGGGATGCGGTGCTCGACAAACTGCTGTACGCCAACGCCGCCCGCCTGTTCGGGATTGCATAAGCACGCAAGGCCCGCCCTGTCCCTGCTCGGGGCCCGGGGCGGGCGTAGGGGTGTTTCAGTTCTTGTGTTGGCTGAAACGGTAGCCTTGGTCGAAACAGGCGGCCAGGGCAACAAGCACGCAGGAGACTGCGGCGCTGCGCGTGGGTACTGATCTACCTGGTCGCCTCACCGTGGGCGTCACCGCGCCGACAAGGCTCTGTCCCGTCACGCCCGCAGCAGCTTTCATCTGGATCGCATCCAGGTGCGCCTCTGGTCCCCCGCCCTCGACTGGGCCTGGGCCGAACCCGAGACCGGCCAGATCCCCGGCTGGCCCCCGGGCCACGCGATTCAAGTCCGCTGGCGCCAGGTGGGGCGGTGGATTGTGAGTGGGTGTGTGATGGTGGGGCGGGAGGGCGGGGAGGGCATGGCGGGGTCTTGAC
>JAJTBM010000437.1 GCA_021286885.1 Rhodocyclales bacterium | reverse complement strand
GGGGGTGAGGCTGTCCGGGTCCAGGGCTTCGAGCTGGTCCAGCACCGGGTGGGGCTCCGTGTGCACTTCCGGCTCCAGGGCCGGGGCGCTGGCGAACAGGTCGGGCTGCAGGGGATTTTCCGAAGCCTTCTGCTCCAGGTCCCGCAACTGCTTTTTCGCCGCCCGCACCACGGCCCCGGGCATGCCGGCCAGGGCCGCCACCTGAATCCCGTAGCTCTGGTTGGCCGGGCCTTCCTCCACCGCGTGCAGGAAGACGATGCGCTCCCCGTGCTCCACCGCGTCCAGATGCACGTTGGCCAGGGTGGGGTAGTCCTGGGCCAGGCGGGTGAGCTCGAAATAGTGGGTGGCGAACAGGGTCAGGCTGCGGTTCTTCTCCAGCAGGTGGCGGCAGATGGCAAAGGCCAGGGCCAGGCCGTCGAAGGTGGAGGTGCCCCGGCCGATCTCGTCCATCAGCACCAGGCTGTTGGGGCTGGCGTGGTGCAGGATGGCGGCGGCCTCGGTCATTTCCACCATGAAGGTGGAGCGGCCCGAAGCCAGGTCGTCGGAGGCGCCGATGCGGGTGAAGATGCGGTCCAGGGGGCCCAGGGTGGCGGCCGCGGCGGGCACGAAGCTGCCCACGTGGGCGAGCAGGGCGATCAGGGCCGTCTGGCGCATGTAGGTGGATTTACCGCCCATGTTGGGGCCGGTGATGAGCAGCAGGCGGCGGCTGTCGGTGAGGTCCAGGTCGTTGGCGATGAAGGTGTCGCCGCTGCCTTCCATTTCCCCTTCCACCACCGGGTGGCGCCCGCCCTGGATGCGGATGCCCGCTTCGCTGCTGAACTCGGGCCGGCACCAGTTGCGGCGCAGGGCCGTGTCGGCAAAGCTGGCCAGCATGTCCAGCTGGGCCACGGCCCGGGCGATGGCCAGCAGGCGGCTGACTTCCGGCTGCAGGCGGTTGAGGATGTCCTCGAACAGGGCCTTTTCCCGGGCCAGGCCCCGCTCCTGGGCGGACAGGGCCTTGTCCTCGAAGGCCTTCAGCTCCGGGGTGATGTAGCGCTCGGCGTTCTTCAGGGTCTGGCGGCGGCGGTAATCCTCGGGAATCTTGTCCACATGGGTGTGGGTCACCTCGATGTAGAAGCCATGCACCTTGTTGTATTCCACCTTGAGGCTGCTGATGCCGGTGCGTTCCCGCTCCCGCACTTCCAGGTCCATGAGGAAGGCGCCGCAGTTGTCGTTCAGGGCCCGCAGTTCGTCCAGGTCCGCATCAAAGCCCGGGGCGATCACGCCGCCATCGCGGATCAGGGCGGCGGGCTCGGCGGCGATGGCCCGGCTGAGGAGTTCCAGGGCTTCCCCCGGGGCCACCAGCTCGGCTGCCAGTTCGGCCAGCAGGGGGCTGGCTTCCCGGGCGGGGAGAAGCGGTGCCGCCAGTTCCGGCAGCTGGGCCAGGGAATCCCGCAGGGCGGACAGGTCCCGGGGCCGTGCATTCATCAGGGCAATGCGCCCGGCGATGCGCTCCAGGTCGGCCTGGCCCTTCAAGGCCCGGCGCACCTGCCCGGCCAGATGGCCGTAGTCTTCCAGCAATACGGCCACCGCCTCCTGGCGGGCGGCGGGCAGGGCCGGGTCCCGCAGGGGATGGTGCAGGGCCTGGCGCAGGTAACGGGCCCCCATGCTGGTGACGCAGGTGTCGAGCAGGGAAAACAGGGTGGGGGCAGGCTGGCCCCGCAGGGTCTCGGTGAGTTCCAGGTTGCGCCGGGTGGCGGTGTCCAGCCCCAGGTAGGCGCCTTCCAGCTCCACCTGCAGGCCCTGCACGTGGGGCAGGGCCCGGGCCTGGGTGGCCTGGGCGTACTGGAGCAGGGCGCCGGCCGCCGCCAGGGCCGGGCCCAGGTCGTCGGCCCCGAAGCCGCCCAGGGAGCGCACCTTGAAATGGTCGCAGAGCAGGGCCTTGGCGCTGTCCGGCTCGAAATGCCAGTCCGGCCGGCGGGTGCGGGCCACCCCTTCGGGCAGGGTGATCTCCAGGCTATCCGGCAGCAGGATTTCCGCCGGGCGGATGCGTTCCAGGGTGGCGCCCAGCTGGGCGGCGGGAATCTCGGTGAGGATGAATTCGCCGCTGGCCAGGTTCAAGCGGGCCAGGCCCACCGTCTGGCGCGCCTGGGTCAGGGCCAGGAGCAGCACATCCCGGCGTTCATCCAGCAGGGAGGCATCGGTAAGGGTGCCCGGAGTGACGATGCGGGACACGGCCCGCTCCACCGGCCCCTTGCTGGTGGCCGGGTCGCCGATCTGCTCGCAGATCACCACCGACTCCCCCAGCTTCACCAGCTTGGCCAGGTAGCCTTCCAGCGCGTGGTAGGGAATGCCCGCCATCTTGATGGGCACCCCGGCCGACTGGCCCCGGGTGGTGAGGGTGATGTCCAGCAGCCGCGCCGCCTTCTCCGCATCCCCGTAGAACAGCTCGTAGAAATCCCCCATGCGGTACAGCAGCAAGGTGTCCGGATGCTGGGCCTTGAGGGCCAGGTACTGCTGCATCATCGGGGTGTGCTTGGCGCTGTCGGCGGACTTGCTCATGGGATTGTCGGTATCGGGCAAAGGGCGGATTCTAGCAGGGGGATAAGTCGCAATCAGTTGTCCAACGTAAATGTGACGCTCATCGGCTCACTACCCTGATGGCTCTTGTAGCTTACCGAGCCGTAGAAAATGAAGGGGGCTGCCTTGCCGGCAGCAAGTTTGGTGTTGCGCACGGTGCCCGCTATATCGTCGGTTGGCGCGTCAGCCGAAGCATGCACACGGATTTCGTT
>JAJTBM010000436.1 GCA_021286885.1 Rhodocyclales bacterium | reverse complement strand
ATATCCGAAAACTCGACCTTCTGGTACTTGTCGGCATCGGTATAGAAGGCCGGGCCGGTGAAGGTCTGCACGCCAAAGCCGCCCGGTTGCTCGGCGGGCTTGCCGTCGCGGGTGAACTGGAAGTAGGCGTGGGGTGCGATGGGGGCGCCACTGCCGTTGGTCACTTCATAGCTCACGTCAGCCTGGTAGCTGCCGCGATGGAAGGTGATCAGCTTTGCCACCTTGATGCCGTCTTGTTCGGGGGCATCAAGGCGCAGGGTCACGGCGTCCTGGCCGTCCTTCAGGTCGAGGCTGGAGGCACCGAGGGCAAACAGGGTCTTGTGGTTGGGCAGGTTGTTGCCCACCAGACCGGTCTGGGCCGAATAGACGTGCTTCTCGCCCTTGTCGAAGAGCACGTAGTTGCGGGTGTGGTCTTCGGTGGCCTTGTGCTGGGTCAGCTCCAGACGCACGATGTCGCCGCCCTGGGCAGAGACTTCGGCTTCCAGCACGTCGGTGCGGATGATGGCCTTGGGGGCAGCGCTGGCGACCGGTGCAGACTGGCCGGGCACCGCAGCAGCGCCCGGAGAGGCCGCGCCGGGGGTGGGCACACCACCGTTCTGGGCGGCAGCAGTCGCGGCCGGGGCCTGGGGATGGTTGTGCTTCTGCCAACCGTCCCACAGCATGACCATGGAGAACGAGAAGACCAGAAGAAGGATCAGGCGACGGTTATCCATCGGAGTCGTTTCTGTTTCTGTAAGTGGTGGGACAGCGGCGGTGGCGGAAATTCAGGTACAGCACACGCAGGTCACGAGCAACAGCGCCCGTCACCTAGGGAACCGGATCATACCCCCCTGCGGAGAAGGGATGACAGCGCCCCACCCGGCGCAGGGCGAGCCAGGAACCCCGCAGGGCCCCATGGCGCTCGACCGCTTCCATGGCGTATTCGGAACAGGATGGTACGAAGCGGCAGTTCCGCCCCAGCATGGGGCTGATGGCGTAACGATAGACCCGCAGGGAGGCCAGCAGCACCGGCTTCACGACGGGTCTCATTTGTTGGGCAGGCGCCCGAACAGGGCGGCCATGTCTTCACGCATTGCACGCTTCGTCACCGTGGCGACCGGCGCAGACAGGCGCAGCACCAGATCGAACGGCGGCAGCTCCGGCTGGAGGTGCCTGAACACGTCCCGACCCATGCGCTTGACCAGGTTGCGCAGCACGGCCCGCTTGGCCAGTTTCTTGGCCACCACGAGACCGAGCCTGGCACCGCTTTGTGTCTGCGCTGCATTCGGGCAGTAGTGGAGAGCGAAGTAACGCCCTCTTACCACGCGCCGAAAAGCAAAAACGGATGAAAATTCATCCGTTTTGTGCAGACGCAATGCGGGTCCGAAACCGTATCCAGCCTTGGAGACAGCTTCCTCTGCCGCGCATTCCGTAGCGCTGGCAGCGGAAGGGGCCTCAGACGGCGAGACGATGACGGCCCTTGGCGCGACGAGCGGCGATCACCTTGCGACCGCCACGGGTGGCCATGCGAACCAGGAAGCCGTGGGTGCGCTTGCGACGGACGACGGACGGTTGGTAAGTACGTTTCATTTTGCGTGCCCGAAAAGTTGAGTCAAACAACTAATTTCATACGTTAACCCCATGTTTGTCAAGCAGCTTTGCACGTTTGTGAACACTTTCCTGCCTGCGCAGCACACCGTAGGTGTGTGCAAGGGTGTGGATTTTTCTGTTTCCGGGGCGGGCAAGCTGTGGATAACTTTCGCTCGGCAAGGTACAATGTTCTATTGCCCCGGACTGTCTCCCAGTACCCGGTGAGCGCCGAATCACCCCGGGGTGCCCGCCCGGCCCACAAGGCCAGCGCGGCATTCTGTCGTCGAACCCAATCCGCCCGAACACCGTGCCCGAAGCCTCGTCGTCGCCCCAAAGTGCTGCGTTCTGGACGCATTGCCTGAGCTGTCTGGAACAGGAGCTTCCTGCCCAGCAGTTCAAAACCTGGATACTCCCGCTGCGGGTCGAAGACCTCGCCGGCGTGGAAGGTGCCGGCCTGCGCCTGATCGCCCCTTCCAACTTCCACCGTCAATGGCTGCGGGATCGCTACCTGCGCCGGATCGAGGAACTGGGCGAAGAATATTTCGGCCTGCCCCTGAGCATCGAAGTCACCCTGGCCCCCGCTGGCAGCCTGCGCCGCCCGCCCCTGCCTGGCACCACCCACACGCCCCCGGCCACCCCGACGGCCAGCAGCAGCGCCCCCGCGCCCCAGGCCGCCGCCCCGAGCGCACCGGCCAGCGCGGGCAGCAACGCGAGCAGTCCCGCCGCGCCGGCGCCCGTCGCCCGCCCGGTGATGCCCGAAGCGCCGGTGAGCATCGAGGCCGCCAACTACGACAAGTCCCGCCTCAACCCCGATTTCACCTTCGACACCCTCGTCACCGGCCGTGCGAACGATCTGGCCCGTGCCGCGGCGCTGCAGGTCGCGCAAAATCCCGGCGTCTCGTACAACCCGCTGTTCATCTATGGCGGCGTGGGCCTCGGCAAGACCCACTTGATCCACGCCCTGGGCAACTACGTCTTCAAGCACGACCCGCGCAAGGTGATCCGCTACGTGCACGCCGAGGATTACTACGCCGACGTGGTGCGCGCCTACCAGCAGAAGTCCTTCGACGTCTTCAAGCGCTATTACCGCTCCCTCGATGTGCTGATCATCGACGACATCCAGTTCTTCAATAACAAGAACCGGACCCAGGAAGAGTTCTTCCACGCCTTCAACGCCCTCACCGAGGCCAAGAAGCAGATCATCATCACCAGCGACACCTACCC
>JAJTBM010000435.1 GCA_021286885.1 Rhodocyclales bacterium | reverse complement strand
TGGGCTTCTGGAACACCATGCCGACCCGCATCCGCACTTCGATGGGGTCCACCTTGGGATCGAGGATGTTGGTGTTGTCCGGGTTCAGAACGATCTCGCCCTGATAACGATTGCCCGGGTAGAGATCGTGCATCCGGTTGAAGGAACGCAGCAGGGTGGACTTGCCGCAGCCGGAAGGCCCGATCAGGGCGGTCACATGCTTTTCCACCACCGGCAGGTTGATGTTCTTCAGGGCATGGAAGTTGCCGTAGAAGAAGTTGAAGTCGCGGGTGAAGGCCTTGACCGGCAGCTTGGAGTTGGCGTTGTCCATGAAAGTATTCTCGGTTCTCAAAAGGGACTGAGTTGGGACTGAATTTTGTAAATGTCTCGGTACGCGAAGCGCTAGAGCGCGGCTTACCAGGAAATGCTCTTGCGCAGGCGGTAACGCAGCCAGATCGCAACGCCGTTCATCATGAGGGTCATGAGCACCAGGATCAGGCCAGCGGCGGCAGCGTTCTGCTGGAAGGCCTCTTCGGGGCGGGAGGTCCAGTTGAACATCTGGATGGGCATCACGGTAAAACCGGACTTGAGCCATTCAAAACTGATGAAGGGGGCCACGTCGGAGATGGGTGCCGGGGGCAGGAAGGCGATGAAGGTCAGGGCGCCGATGGTGATGATCGGGGCCGTTTCGCCAATGGCGCGGGACATGCCGATGATCACGCCGGTCATGATGCCGGGAGTGGCGTAGGGCACCAGGTGATCGCTCACCACTTCCCACTGGGTCGCACCCACACCGTAGGCGCCTTCGCGGATATGCACCGGAATCGCACGCAGGGCTTCCCGGGTGGAAACGATCACCACCGGCAGGATCAGCAGGCCCAGAGTCAGGCCGGCCGACAGGATGCTCTGGCCGAAACCGAAGGCATACACAAAGACGCCCAGGGCGAGCAGGCCATACACGATGGAGGGCACGCCGGCCAGGTTGGTCACGTTGATCTCGATGAGATCGGTCATGATGTTCTTGGGGGCGTACTCTTCCAGATAGACGCCGGCTGCAATGCCCAGCGGGATCGCAGACACGGCGGTGACCAGCATCACCAGCAGGGAGCCCACCCAGGCCGACAGGATGCCGGCATTACCCGCCCGGCGGGACGGGAAGTTCATGAAGAAATCGGGGTTGATACGCTCGATCCCGTTGCCCACCATTTCAGAAAACAGGGCAACAAAGGCCAGCACCCCCACCATCAGGGCCAGGAAGCCAGCCACGGCGAAGAGCAGGTCAAAGCGCCGGTTGGCGCTGATGACGCTACGGATCTGGGACAGTTCAGTGGTTTGCATCGAAGAAGCTCCGATTAGTAGGCTTCGCGGTAGCGGCGACGGATCACATGACCCAGGATGTTGAACAGCAGGGTCATCAGCATCAGGCTGAGGCCCGCAGCAAAGATGGACTGGTAACCCACGGAGCCGTGGGGCAGATCGCCCATGGCCACCTGCACGATGTAGGCCGAGATGGTCTGGGCCGGTTCGGTGGGGTCCATGGTGAAGTTGGGCTGCATGCCGGCGGCCACCGCGACGATCATGGTTTCACCCACGGCGCGGGAGATCCCCAGGATGTAAGCCGACAGCACACCCGAGAGGGCCGCCGGGAACACCACCCGCATGGCGGTCTGGAAGCGGGTGCTGCCCATGCCGTAGGCGCCTTCGCGCAGGCTCATGGGAACGGCGCGCATGGCGTCTTCAGCCAGGGAGCTGATGTAGGGAACAATCGCGATCCCCATCACCAGGCCCGCCGACAGCATCGAGAAACCCGGCAGCTCAGGCCAGACAGACTGCAGCAGCGGAGTCACCACGGTCAGCGCAAAGTAGCCATACACGATGGTGGGAATCCCGCCCAGCAGCTCCAGGAAGGGCTTGACCACTTCCCGCACTCGGGAAGAGGCGAATTCAGAAAGATACGCGGCGATAATGGTGCCCAGCGGAATCGCCACAGCCAGGGCCACCAGAGAGGTGGTGACAGTGCCCGTCAGCAGGGGCAGGATGCCGTAGCGGGGTTCCGAGAATAGGGGCGTCCACATGGTGTCGGTCAGGAAGACACTCAGGGGCACATCGTCGAAAAACTTCAGGGATTCGGAGACCAGCACCCAGACGATGCCGACGGTGGTCAGCACAGACACCAGGGCCGCGCCAAACAGGATGGCCTCGATGGCGCGTTCCTTGACGTTGCGCGCCGCATTGCGGGCAAGGCGGTCACTGACGGTGGTCGGCGTGGAAGGAGTAAGTTCGTTCATTGCAGGGGACAGGGCGGCTTGGGTCATCTTCACGTGCCTCTCCAGAAACAGCAAACCCGGGCGACTTGCGCCGCCCGGGCAAAACCCGTGCGGGGCTGATTACATCTTTGCTTCGCGGGCGAGCAGCTCGTCGATGGTCACGCCCACTTCGGCTTCACCGCCAAACACGGTACCCAGCTTTTTCTTGGCCAGATGAGTCATGTTGGTCTGGTAGGCCTTGGCAGGCAGCGGCACGTACTTAACTTCGGAGGTCAGGGCCGCAGCGTTCTTCATGTAGAACTCGACGAACTGGCGCACGTCGGGGCGCTCCAGAGACTTCTCATTCACGTAGATGAAGATCGGGCGGGCCAAGGGATTATACGAGCCGTCGATCACGGTTTGCTCGGAAGGCAGCACCGGCTTGCCCTTGGCGTTCACGATGGCGACCGCCTTCAGCTTGCTCTTGTTTTCGTAGTAGTAGGCATAGCCGAAGTAGCCCAACGCATTCACGTCGCGGGAAACGCCCTGGACCAGCACGTTGTCGTCTTCGGAGGCGGTGTAG
>JAJTBM010000434.1 GCA_021286885.1 Rhodocyclales bacterium | reverse complement strand
AGGCCGGCCTGGAGCTGGGCATCCAGGCGCTTGGCTTGCTGATAGTTGCCGTCTACCGGCAGCAGCATGCCCACCGGGTTATGGTTGGCGCCGCACAGCACAAACGGCGCCCCCCGTTCGGCCAGCGCCACCAGCAGGTTGTTGGTGTAGCTCAGGCCGTGGGCATTGCCGATGACGGCGGCAATATCATCCAGGGCCACCCGGCCCAGCTCCTCCATGTTGTTGCCGGTATCGTGTACCAGCAAAAACCCCCGGAGGGCCGACAGGTGGCGATGGTCATCAGCTATTTCAACGATTCTCCCTATCATCACGGACTCCCTGAATGCGTGGGTAATGAACCTTGCCTGCCGGGCTCACGGTGACCCGCCGGGCCTTGGAGGTTTGTAGGGTGCTGGGCATCTTAGATACGTAAGCGAGTTCCTTGTTGCGACAGCGCTGGTCAGCATTGGCTTCTTGGTGATCGATAAGGAATATCTGTCCAGATCCACTGATTTTTGCGACGCGTAGCAAACGCGTTTCCTCCTGATGGTTGAGCCGCACAATATCGTTGCGCATCAAGCGCATGACCAAGGGTTTGCCGTCGAGTGACCGCCGTGGGTCTCGGAGCTTTTGCAAGCCTCCGGCACGTACGCATTGGTAAGCCTCAAACGTGGAAATGACACGCCCTTCCCATTTGCCCTTGGCGCCCAGAGTGATTTCGATGCAGTAGTTACTGTCTCCCTTGTAGCCCTTGTAGGGCTTGGGGCTGCCGTCGGGCAGGGTGCCGTGGCGGGGGTGGGGCGGGGTGCCCGTTATCTCGATGACGTTGAGCTTTTCCCGTTTCAGCTCCCGGCGCCCGTCTTCCGTTCTGGTGTGGTGCGCCACCTCGCCCCCGTCCCGCAGGCCGTAGGCGGTATCGTTGTGCATGGCGCCTTCGTGGCTGTGGTCGGGTTTGTGGCTGACGGTGATGCGTTCTATCGCCCGCTCCACATGCTTGAGGTAGCTCTCCCAGGGGAGGGGCATGTTGTCCACCAGGCGCCCGAGTTGCTGTTCCCGGGCCTGGGCGCTGGCCGTGGCAAAGCGCTGGAGCATACCTCGGTCGGTAATGCCGATCACGCAGGCATCCACCGCATGGTGGCGGTGGTCGTCACGGTTCTTTTCGCCATGCAGGCCCAGGATGTCGTTCAGGCCAAATTTGGCGCGCAGCATGGCTGTCATGCGGCCCGGAATGCTGCGGGTGTTCAGGCATACCAGGGCCAGATATTCCCGGGCGATGCGGCTCATGTAGCGGGTGTCGTTGAGGGCGCGGGCCAGGAAGCCGTCGCTGTCCTGGAGCCATTGTTCGTAGCCCTGTTCGCCAAAGCGGTAGCGTTTTTCCTTGGGCATCTGTTCGGCCCGGGCCAGGATGCCGGCGTACTCAAAACCCGCCACCGCCTGCCGTCCGAAAGCCTCCCAGGGGGTGAGGTTGCCCTTGATCCGGTTGGCCTGGCGCATGGCCACGGTTTTGTTGTTGAGGCTGTCATCAAACGTGCGGGAGAAGGGGAGGATGTGTTCGATTTCCACCTCATCGCTCAGCAGCATGTGGTCTGAAATCTGCACCCCGGAATAGGGGCAATGCCGGTTGGCGGCATCGCTGCCCAGCTCTTCCCACAGAATCATTTTTTCGATGTCCCGGCGCTTGACCCGTTCGGGGCTGATTTCCAGGATGTGGGCGGCCTCTGCGCGCAGGCGTTCATTGCGTTTCTGGTTGTCGGCCTGGCGTTTTTGATCCTGGCGGCGTTGTTCTTCGCCCTGTTTGAGGTCGCGGGCCACCTCGACAATGATTTCGGAAGGGGGGTCGTAATCCGCAATCAGCTCATTGACCACTTTGCGCACCTGGTTGAGGGCGATGTGCACCGTGGGATTGGCGATCTTGCCGTAGCGTTTTTCGGGCGGGTCTTGCGTGTCCCCCGTGCCAAAGCCCACATGGCGGGTCAGGTACTCGCCGTAGTAAGGGAGTTCCGGCAACACATCACCCTTTCTCCCAAAGGCCAGATGGCTGTGGTGCTCAAACCCAGCCAGGAGCACCGCTTTGTCGTAGGTGATGACCTGCGCCCGTAGTGCCGGCAGGATTTTTGCGAGCGCGGCCTGGCTCAGGCTGCCATAGCCTTCCGGTAGCCCGGTCTGGCTGATGCGTTCGGCTCGGGCCTCATCCAGGGCAAAGCGTTGTTGCAGCCAGCCGATCAGCTCGGCGGCGTTTTCATCCTGCACCAGCTTGAGCACGATTTCGTCTTGCAAGGCGTCGTCAAAACCCGCCCAGCGATCACCAAACAGCTCGGGCTTGCTCAGGATGAGGTGGGTGGCATTGCCCTTCAGCTCGGTGCGCTTCGCATCTTCCAGGTTGAACTTGACGGTGCTGCCCAGCTTGAGCAGTTTGCGCATTTTGGTGAATGTGCATTTGTTGTTGCGCTCCAGCTCGTCGGCCAGGAGGTCGCGTTGTTCAAGGCTCAGCACCTGCTCGTTCAGCCGGCTGTCGAGAATGCGCAGGTGGTTGAGTTCTTGGTAGATCCGGAAGCGCTGGGTGCTGGGCAGGGCCAGGGGCGCCCGCTGCGCTTCGGTGATCAGGGTGCAGCGCCCGACCACGGCAGGTTTGAGGGGGCGCTGAAAGAGCAGGATGAACTTGAGCGCATCCCTGGCGGTGTCGTTGAACAGGGCGGGGTTGAATCGCGCCTGGGTTGCCCACAGGGTGTCAAACTCGTGCTCGATCATCGCCCGATCAATGTACAGATCGTAGCTGCTTTCCTTTTTGTTTCGGCCATTGGCTTGCGGCGTGATCTGCTCCCGCCGCCGT
>JAJTBM010000433.1 GCA_021286885.1 Rhodocyclales bacterium | reverse complement strand
GATGGCGGTGGTGCTGGTGTATTTTGGGGTGCGCTTTGCCCTGCGCCCCCTGGATGCCCTGGGCCGCCAGCTGGATGCCCGGGACAAGACCGATTTCAGCCCGGTGGACGAGGGGCCGGTGGCCGATGAGGTGCGCCCCCTGGTGGGGGCCATCAACCGGCTGATGGGCAATCTGCGGGATGCAAGCCAGGTGCAGCAGGCGTTTCTGTCCAACGCCGCCCACCAGCTGCGTACCCCCGTGGCGGGGCTTCAGACCCAGCTGGAGCTGGCCCTGGAAACCCTGCCCGCAGAGGCCCGGCCCCGGATTGCGCGCCTGCGGGATTCGGCTCGCCGGCTGAGCCATTTCATTCACCAGATGCTGGCCCTGGCGCGATCTTCGTCCGACGGGGTGCTGAGTCACGACCAGCATCCGGTGGATCTGCCCGCCCTGCTTGAAAACAGCGTTTCCGAACTCTGGGAGCGGGCCACCGCCGGAGGGCTGGATCTGGGCTGCGAAGCCGCACCGGCCCGGGTGGCGGGCTCGGCCTGGATGCTGCGCGAGATGCTGGATAACCTGCTGGAAAACGCCGTTGCCTATACCCCGGCGGGGGGGCGCGTCACCGCCCGTTGTGGGGTGCAGAGCGATGGCCAGGTCTTTATCGAGGTGGAAGACAACGGCCCCGGCATCCCCCCCGCCGAGCGGGCCCGGGTGTTCGAGCGTTTCTACCGGGGCCTCGCCGGGCAGTTGCGCCCGGAAGGCAGCGGCCTGGGCCTGTCCATCGTCCATGAGGTGGTGCGCCAGCACGGGGGCCGCCTGGGGCTGGAGGCGGGCGAGGGGGGCTGCGGCTGCCGGTTCAGGATCAATTTTCCAGTGATGCGGGGTGAATCGTCAGGGAATTGAAGGGCAGGGGGGCCTAAGGTGCGATCCGTGAGTATTTTGCAGGATCGTCCATGTCCATTCTCCATGCCGCTTCTGAGCCCCGTCGCCCCCGGGCCCTGGTCCTGGCCCATTGGCTGACGGCACTGATTCTGGCTCTTGCGGCGGGCTTGATCCTGGTGCGGGAATCAGCTGAGGGGCGCGCCCTGCGTACCCTGCTGCTCAATCTGCACCGTAACGCTGGCTTGCTGGCGGCGGTCGCCCAGGGGGCATTGCCCGCCCGGCTGGCGGCCAGTGCGGTGCATCTGCTGTTGTATCTGCTGCTCCTGGCCTTGCCCCTGGTGGGTTGGGCTTTGTCCAACGCCCATGGGCACGATGTCTCTTTGTTTGGCCTGGTGCAACTCCCGGCCTTGGTCGAAGAAGACGAGGACCTGGGCGATCTGCTCGAAGACGCGCACTTCTGGGGGGCCTGCGCCCTTGGTGGGCTGGTACTGCTCCACGCGGGGGCAGCCCTGTGGCACCACTGGGTGCTCAAGGATGAGGTGCTGCGGGCCATGAGCCCTCGGTCACCCCGCTCCCGCGCCTGATCCTGCGCTGCCATTTCGTTTTTTCTGCTTTGTCCTGATGAAAGGAAAGATCATGACCTCCACGCGTCAAGGGGGCGCCCTGCGCGCTCTGGGCGGGGGCCTGCTGCTCGCGACCCTCGGCCTTCTGGCCTCTGCGCCTGCTCTGGCGGTGCCCAGTTTTGCCCGCCAGACCGGCCAGGAATGCGCCGCTTGCCACATTGGTGCCTATGGCCCGCAGCTGACGCCTTATGGTGTCCGCTTCAAGATCGGTGGCTATACCGATACCGATGGCAAGGAAGGCAAGGTGCCCCTCTCCGCCATGCTGGTGACCTCCTTCACCCGCACCGCCAAGGCCCAGGATGAAAAGCCGGATGGGGCCAGCCGCACCAACAACAACCGCACCATGGATGAAACCTCGGTCTTCCTGGCGGGCCGCCTGGCAGACCAGATCGGCGCCTTCATCCAGACCACCTACAGCGGGATCGACAAGAAGGGCTCCATGGACCAGGCGGACATCCGCTTCGCCCATGTGACCGAAGTGGCCGGCAAGGAAACCGTGCTGGGCTTGTCCCTCAACAACAACCCCGGCGGCCAGGATCCCTTCAACTCCATGCCGGCCTGGGGCTTTCCCTATGTGGGTTCCGATCTGGCCTTTGGCAGCGGCTCCATCAGCAGCATGATCAACGGCGGTCTGACCGCCCGGGTCACGGGCTTGAGCGCCTATGCCTTCTGGAACAACGCGGTGTATGCCGAAGTGGGCACCTACCGTTCCCTCTCGCCCTCCATGCAGAGCAAGTTCGGCCTGGGTCGGGCTGATGACATGGGCCGCCTCGGGGCTGGCACCAGCTACTGGCGTCTGGCCTATATGCAAGACATGAAGAAGCAGGCCTTCAACGCCGGCATCTTCGGTTTCAACACCAATATTCAGCCGGATCGCTCCACGCCGGGCTCCAACCGCTACAACGATCTGGGGGTGGATGCCTCCTATCAGTTCCTGGGCACCCGGGAGCACGTGGCCACGGTGAGCACCAGCTACATCCGCGAACGCCAGACCCTGAACGCCGCCCTGGATGCAGGTGACGTGGAAAACCGCAAGGCTCGCCTCAACGAGTTCAAGGCCAATGCGTCTTACCACTACAACCAGACCTGGGGCCTGACCGGCAGCCGCTTCATCACCCAGGGCAGCAAGGATGCCGTGTTGTACAGCGATGGCTACGCCAACAGCTCGCCCAACACCTCCGGCTACATCCTCCAGGCCGACTGGACGCCGTGGGGCAAGGAAGCCTCCTGGGGCGCTCCTTGGGCCAACCTGCGGCTGGGCGTTCAATACACCATGTACACCAAGTACAACGGCGCCAAGACCAACTACGACGGCAACGGCCGCGACGCCAAGGAC
>JAJTBM010000432.1 GCA_021286885.1 Rhodocyclales bacterium | reverse complement strand
GGCCTTGTCCTGGATGCCCTCCCGGGGAATGGGGGCGCCTTGCCCTGCGCTATGGTTGTGGGCGGCCAGGGCTTCGCGGCCCTGGATCTGCATTTCGTTCCAGTCATCGGCGCGAATGATGTCGCCGGCACCGCGTTTCACGTAAGGCGAAGGACGTTCGGCCATGGTCGTGCTCCGGTCAGGGGGTGGGGGTGGCCAATTGGGCCTGGAGGGTTTCGATCTGGGTCTGCTGGGCCTTGACGGCCTGAACCAGCAGCCCGATCACCGCGCTCGGATCGATGCCCTTCCAGCCGTCCGGGCCCACGTCAACGGCGTGGGGCAACTGGGCTTCGACCTCCTGAGCCAGCAGGCCGCTGGCGTGCTGACCGCTGGATTTCCAGGTGTAGCTCACTCCCCGCAGGCCCTTGAGGCGCTCCAGGGGGCGGTCGATCTCGTGGATGTTTTCCTTGAGTCGTTCGTCAGACTCGAAGCGCCCGCTGCGGCACCACATTTTTTCGGAGGCAAAGCCGCCGTAGTAGTTGTTGTTGGCCACATTTTTGAGGCGCAGCCAATCGTCGTTGGCTTCATGGTCGCCAATGCCCGACAGTCGCCACTTGTCACCCAGACGCAGCACATCGGTCTTGAAGGTGCCGCTGTTGGTGTCAAAGTGCATCTTGACCTGCCCCGTGTTGGTGTCACGGATATAGAGGTTGTCATCCACCGCGAGGTAGGCCTGGCCCTGCCAGCGATAGAAACAGCCATCGAAGTTGAGGTGGTCGGGAGCCTCGGTTTCGATGTTGATGCCTTTGCTGGTGATCACACCGTTCAGGGTGTTGAAGTGCATCTGCACACCCTTGTTGATGTCGCGGATGTACAGGTTGTCATCCACCGCGAGGTAGGCCTGGCCCTGCCAGCGGTAGAAACAGCCATCGCTGTTCATGTGGTCGGCGACTTGGTCGGAAACGTCCAGTCCCTTGCTGAAGGTGGGGCCGTGCACATCCAGGCGTTCCCAGATCCCAACCCGGCGATCTACGCCCGAGCTCTTGTTGCCAACCAGCATCAGGGCCTTGCGGGTAGTGGTGTCGTTGCAGATCTCGGCGCCCAGGGGCAGTTGGTTGACCAGCGCCGTGTATGCCGATGAAAAGCGCAGGAAGGCATTGCCCGGGGCCAGATCCAGGACGGGGGTTTCGATCCCGCTGTCGCTCCGTTCGGCGGAAACCCGCAGCCGGGTGCTGCCATTGGTGATCACGCTCAAGGGGTGGGGGCTGCGGGTGCCCAGCAGCATTCCGGGCTCTGCCCCATAGATGGAGGCGGTATGGCTCATCAGGCGGGCGTCCACGGCCCCGGCGCGTACTGAAAGCTTGGCATGGGGGCCGCCCACCAGATCCAGCACCCGGCTCCAGCCCTCTGCATTTTCGGGGGTGTTGGTGCCGATACTCAGGTGCCCCGCCACACTGAGCGGTGCGCCCAGACTGGCCGCGCCGCTGATCTGGACATCAGCGAGCAGGCTGGTGCCTGTCACCCGCAAGGGGCCACTCACCGTCAGTTCGGCGAGCGTGGGCTTGCTGGCCGGGTCGATCTTGGCTTCGTTGATGGCCCGGTCGCGGATGCCTTCCCGGGGAATCTGGCGGAAAGGCGCGCTGGAATGGTCGTGGGCCTGGAGTTCGGTGCGGGCGCGCACCTGCATCTCGTTCCAGTCGGCGGCGAGCATGATGTCGCCAGCGGCCTTGGGGACGTAGGGGGTCGGAGTATCAGCCATTAGAAGATCACCTCCCAGCTCAGGGTCATTTCCAGGTTGCCGGCCCGGTTGATGAGCGGGAACACAACCCGGTTGTACAGTTGGTCGGGCTTGCCGGCCAGGCTGGCCACGATGCCGGCCTCCTGCAGCACTTGGGCGTCGGCTTTGCCTGTGGCGGGCAGGGTGGCGGTGATGCGGGCGATCACCCGGGGCTGGCCCTGGTAGTCGCCCACGCTGATCTCGGCCACGCTGGCCTTGGCCTCATCCAGGGGCTTGCCCAGGCTGGCATTGTTCAGGTCGGTGGCGGTGCTGTCGCCGCCCACCGCGATCTTGAGTTGCGGGGTCTGCAAGCTGCCGGTGAACAGCCCGGCGAGCAGTTGCCGCCCGGATAGGGTGATCAGGTTATTGACGCGGTGCTGTTCGACCAGCCGGCCTTGCGGGTCGCGCAGTTCGATGTGCAGCCGGCCTGCGAGGCCGTGGACTTCCTTGATGGGCATGGTGATGGGCTCCTCGGGCGGTTTAACCCGCGTGACTCCAGTTCAGGCGGGTCGTGTCAAACACGCCCCGCATCGAAAATTGTCCTTCCCCGGTGGCGTGCTCTTCGGTCTGGGGAAGTGTGCTGCGGATGCTCAGGTTCTGGTCGGCGGGCTCGTGGGCCTCGTTCCAGACCTGGCGGGTATGGAGGCTGAAGGCTTCGTTGCTCTGCTGGACATCCCGCAGGGGCGGTTCGGGGAAGTCCACCAGGGCTCGCACGCCCGCTGCCGATGCTCGGATCAGGTTGCTGCGTAGGGGCCCCAGGGCACCCCGCAGGGCGGCATCGGCCACCCAGCTGTTTTTCGGGATGCGTAGCCGGAAGGTGGCGGGCGGGCGGGTGGCCCATTCCAGGTGCAGGGAAAAGCGCGGGCTGTTGGGGTCGTTCTCTTCCTCGGCGCTCTGGGTGTTGGTCTTGCTGATGGATTCGAACAGGGCCTGGCTGAAGCCGCCGCCATTGCCCATGTCGCCGTCCAGCAGCGCAAAGCAGGTGCCGCTCTTGGCCTTGCTGTCGGCAAAGCGGGAGGTGTGCTGGGTTTCACTGCCGGCAAACTCGGCCTGGGGCTGGGCAAAGG
>JAJTBM010000431.1 GCA_021286885.1 Rhodocyclales bacterium | reverse complement strand
AGCGTCGGTCTCCAAAACCGAAGGTTGGGGGTTCGATTCCCTCTGCCCCTGCCACCATTCAAGTAGACGCAAGTCTCTCTCTCAATGGCCGACAAAACTAAGTTTGCGCTGGCACTGGTACTACTGGTCGCCGGCGTTGTGGGCTTCTACCTGCTCTCCGAGCAGGCCATGGTCCTGCGTGTTATTTCCGTGCTCGCAGGTGTCGGGCTGTGCGCTGGGATGGCTTGGAATACCGAGCCTGGCCAGCGTTTTGCTGTTTTTGCCGGTGAAACCGTTGCAGAAACCAAAAAAGTAGCCTGGCCTTCCCGCAAGGAAACCATCCAGACCACCGGCATCGTGTTTGCGTTTGTGGTGATCATGGCAGTGTTCCTGTGGGTGACCGACAAGACCCTGGAATGGGCCCTGTATGACCTCATCCTCGGGTGGAAAAAATCATGAGCAAGCGTTGGTACGTGGTTCACGCCTATTCCGGCTTTGAAAAGTCGGTTCAGCGTGCCCTGATCGACCGTGTGGCCCGCTCCGGGATGCAGGATCTGTTTGGTCAGATCCTGGTGCCCGTTGAAGAAGTTGTCGAGATGCGCAACGGCCAGAAAAGCATCACTGAACGCAAGTTCTTCCCCGGCTACGTGCTGGTGGAAATGGAAATGAACGACGACACCTGGCACTTGATCAAGTCCACGCCCAAGGTGACCGGTTTTGTCGGTGGCACTGCCAACAAGCCGACGCCGATCTCCGAGAAGGAAGTGGAAAAGATCATGCAGCAGATGAAGGACGGCGTTGATAAGCCCCGTCCCAAGGTGCTGTTTGAGGTGGGCGAAATCGTCCGCGTCAAGGAAGGCCCGTTCACCGATTTCAATGGTTCCGTCGAAGACGTGAACTACGAAAAGAGCAAGATCCGCGTCACCGTGACCATCTTTGGTCGCGCCACGCCGGTCGAACTGGATTTCGGTCAGGTCGAAAAGACCTGATCCTGTGGGGTGCCTTCGGGCACCCCGTTTTCGTACCCGCAAGGGAAACGAGGAGCGCGACCCCGGTCGTGCGCTAATACTCATCAAGGAGTTGCCAAATGGCAAAGAAGATTATTGGCTACATCAAGCTGCAGGTTCCTGCAGGCAAAGCCAACCCCAGCCCCCCGATCGGTCCCGCCCTGGGTCAACGCGGCCTGAACATCATGCAGTTCTGCAAAGAGTTCAACGCCAAGACTCAAGGCATGGAACCCGGCCTGCCCATCCCGGTGGTGATCACTGCTTTTGCAGACAAGAGCTTCACCTTCGTGATGAAGACCCCTCCCGCCACCATCCTCATCAAGAAGGCTGCTGGCATTCAGAAGGGTTCTTCCAAGCCCCATACCGACAAGGTTGGCAAGATCACCAAGGCCCAGTGCGAAGACATCGCCAAGGCCAAGATGCCTGACCTCACCGCTGCCGACCTGGAAGCTGCTACCCGCACCATCGCCGGCTCCGCCCGCAGCATGGGCATCACCGTGGAGGGCCTGTAATCATGGCTAAGCTGTCCAAGCGCGTTCAGGCCCTGCGTGCCAAGATCGACCGTTCCAAGGCTTACGCCCTGACCGATGCTCTGAATCTGGTCAAGGAGTGCGCCACCGCCAAGTTCGACGAATCCGTCGACGTGGCTGTGAACCTCGGCGTTGATGCCAAGAAGTCCGACCAAATCGTGCGTGGCTCCGTCGTGCTGCCCGCCGGTACCGGCAAGTCCGTGCGCGTCGCCGTGTTCGCCCAAGGTGACAAGGCTGAAGCCGCTCGCGCTGCTGGCGCCGACGTGGTGGGTTTCGATGATCTGGCCGAGCAAGTCAAGGGCGGCAACATCGATTTCGACCTGTGTATCGCCACCCCTGACGCCATGCGCGTTGTGGGCGCCCTGGGTCAGATCCTGGGCCCCCGTGGTCTGATGCCCAACCCCAAGGTTGGCACCGTGACCATGGACGTGACCACCGCCGTCAAGAACGCCAAGGCTGGTCAAGTGCAATACCGGACCGACAAGGCTGGCCTGATCCACGCTACCGTGGGCCGCGCCTCCTTCTCCGTCGAAGCGCTGCAACAGAACATCGCTGCCCTGATCGAAGCTCTGGTCAAGGCCAAGCCTGCTGCTGCCAAGGGCGTGTACCTGCGCAAGGTTGCTGTCTCCTCCACCATGGGTGGCGGCGTGCGCGTGGATACCTCCACCCTGACCGCTCAGCAGTAAACATACTTTGGGACAGTCCTCCGCCCGCTAGGGCAGGGGGCTGGATCGTCAAAGACCGCAGGTGCCGGAGCCTGCATGCAGTTTCCGGCTTAATCACCGACAGCCTGCGTAGACGGTGCCCCAGACAGGATTTAAGTTTTTGCTTCGGCACAAACAAGCTCCTGATCCAGGTCGCCGTAGGTGCGATAGATCTTCGATCTGTCGTGTGTTGACTTGATAGGAGGAAAGACCTTGAGTCTGAATCTCGACGACAAGAAGGCCGTAGTGGCCGAGGTGTCGGCACAAGTAGCAAACGCCCAGACTATCGTCGTGGCACAGTACGCAGGTATCGAGGTGGGCGATCTCACCGTTCTGCGTGCCAAGGCCCGTCAAGCTGGCGTTTACCTGCGCGTGCTGAAGAACACCCTGGCTCGCCGCGCTGTGGCTGAAACTCCGTTCGCCGATCTGGCTGAACAGATGACCGGCCCGCTGATTTACAGCATTTCTGCCGACCCCGTTGCCGCTGCCAAGGTTCTGGCCGATTTCGCCAAGACCAACGACAAGCTGGTGCTGAAGGCTGGTTCGTACGCGGGCAAGGTGCTCGACAAGGCCGGCGTGCAAGCCCTGGCCTCGATCCCGAGCCGCG
>JAJTBM010000430.1 GCA_021286885.1 Rhodocyclales bacterium | reverse complement strand
AGCGTTCCGGGCAGATGGCGGAAATGCTGGAGCGTACGGCCCGGTTTGCGGATGAAGATTTTGCGCGTTGGATCGATTGGGCATCTCGCCTGCTGGAGCCGGTATTGATGACTTTGATCGGATTGGTGATCGGCACCGTTGTGGTGTTGATGTACATGCCCATCTTTGAATTGGCAGGAAGTTTGCAATGAGCCAAGCGCTAAATGAGCTTGCTCTGACGCCCCAGTTGCTGGAGCGGGCCCGTGTCTTGTGTGCCGAGCGCGACCTGCCTTTGTTGGGTGCTTTGCAGGAGATAACAGCTTGCCCGCCTGGGCTGCTGGTGGAGGCGGTGGCGGAGCAGCTGGGTTATGGGCTCGCCCGCATGGTGGATTTGCAGACCATGCAGCCGGATTTCGATCTGATCGTCTATCCCGAATGCCTTCAGCGAGGGGTGTTGGCGACTCGCGATCATGGCGGCGGTATTCATTTGGTTCTGGCAGATCCTTTTGACGGGGCGAGTGAGGATTGGGCTTTGCGGCGTTGTGCTGCCCATGGCCTGAGCCCCCAACTGGATCTGGCTCACCCGGATGATCTGCAGGCTTATTTGGCTCAGCAGGAAAATCTGCTGCGGGCAATGGATGGATTTGAAGTCCAGCATGACGCCCGGAACGACGAGGAAGTGGCTGCAGTCATCACGCTTTCCAGTATTAGTGATGATGCCAGTACAGTGGTCAAGTTGGTGAACTCCACCATCTATGATGCTCTCAAGCTGCAGGCGAGTGATATTCACCTGGAGTGCGATGCGGGATGTCTGCACGTGCTCTACCGGATCGACGGGGTTCTTGTTCCGATTACTCAGGTGCAGGGGCAGGAAATGGCTGAGCAAGTCATTTCGCGGATCAAGGTTATGGCTGAACTGGATATCGCCGAGCGTCGGGTGCCGCAGGATGGACGTTTCAAGGTTCGGGTGAATGGGCGGGAAATCGATTTCCGTGTTTCCATCATGCCCAACATTTTTGGCGAAGATGCGGTGCTGCGTTTGTTAGACCGCCAATCATTGACCGAGGAGGCCCGCTCCCTGCGTCTGGATAATCTTGGGCTGGATGCCTACACCATGGCGGGCATCCGGCGTTTGGCCAATCGCCCCCATGGGATGCTGCTTGTAACGGCTCCTACGGGATCGGGCAAGACTACAACTTTGTATGCAGCCCTGACTGAAATTCACACCGGGCGTGACAAGATCGTCACCATTGAAGACCCGGTTGAATACCGACTTCCCCGTGTATTGCAGATCCCTGTCAATGAAAAGAAGGGTTTGACCTTTGCCCGAGGTTTGCGCTCTATTTTGCGTCATGATCCAGACAAGATCATGGTTGGAGAAATTCGGGATGATGAAACCGCTCAGATCGCAGTTCAGGCCGCTCTGACAGGGCATTTGGTATTCACCACGGTTCACGCTAATAGTGTATTTGATGTGTTGGGCCGCTTTTTGCATATGGGGGTGGATGCATACAGTTTTGCATCGGCCCTGAACGGAATCGTCGCCCAGCGTTTGTTGCGCATCAATTGCCCCCATTGTGCGGTGGAGGTCAGGCCCAGCGATGAAGCCCTGGAGTTGGCCGGTTTGTCTCGGGAAATGGTTGCCACCTGGACTTTCAAAGCAGGAAAGGGGTGTGGTCAGTGCCGGGGTGTTGGCTACAAGGGGCGTAAGGCGATTGCAGAAGTGCTGATTCTTGATGATGGGATGCGTGAAATGATTGTTGCTAAAGCGCCCATCTCGACCCTCAAGGAGCGAGCAGCCCTCTTGGGGTTGCGCTCCTTGCATGAGGCAACCTGGCACTGGGTGGCGTGTGGAGAAACCACATTGGAAGAGGTTGTACGTGTCGCGGGTTGATCGTGTCTCTAAAAATCAGGTGAGTACGCTGCATGTAGTGATTAGATCTGCCTCCATGGAGTGTGGATTAAGCGTAGCCGAGGCGGGAGAACAAGTCCGCTGGTGTCCTGAGAGTCTTTTGAGTGCCCCCCTCACGCATCTGGATGGAGTGCATGAAGTCTGTCAGCAATGGGTGGAGCTGTTCCGTCGCTTGCAGGGACAGGGCTTAATGCCGCCTGTCACGCAGATCCGTGTGCGAGTAGCTGATAGATGTCTGGCCCTCTTGGGGGTGCCCTGGAGTCACAGTCTTAAGGGGGCAGCATCTGCGCTCATGCAGGTGCGGCAAAGGATGCTTGAGGCGGGCTTCACCCTGGCTGAGGATGATGTGCTGCGTCTGGATGATGCGCCTTTTGGGATGCCCCGGTTGGCTATTGCTTATCCGGCGACGCTATTGGCAGCCTGTTATGGGATGGCTGAGCAATTGCAAGCACGTCTGGAGTCTTTGCTGCCTTTTGCTGTGGCGGGATGGCAGGCGCTTCCCTTCCTGGGCATTCGCAACGCTCGGGCACTGCTGATTCTGGATGAGGGTCAGGTGAGTGTGGCCCGTACCGGTACGGCTCAGACCACCCGACTAGGGGATGTGAGCGTGCGCCCTGTCGGTCATCAAGCGACGGCGGCAGGTCTGACTCAGGTCTGGCAGCGCTTGAGTCTGCGGGAGTCTTGGCTGGCAGATCTCACCACCGTGCCTGTTTTAGATCTGCGCTCTGGTGGTGCTTCGGCCTGTTTACCCCAGGCATTTGTGCTGCTACCGCTGCCGGAGCAAGGGGGGGCTGAATCCCTCTCGCCTGCGTTACGTCTGGCGGGAAGCCTCCCATCGATAGAGGGAGGGGCGCTGGATGCCGTTTTCTCCCAGGTGCGTTATGGCATATGGTTCCGGCTCGCATTGTTAGGGATGGGGCTTGTCGCTGCTGGTGCT
>JAJTBM010000429.1 GCA_021286885.1 Rhodocyclales bacterium | reverse complement strand
CATCTGAGCTGATGGGCCTGTAGCCCTGTGTTGCTCGCGATTCTGAAAACAGTAATTTTCAGAAGTTTCTTTATCGGGGGGGTGGGCGCTGTTGGGGTCGCTTTTGGACGATTTTTGGCCGTTTTCAGAACTCAGGACTGCCGGCGCGCCGGTACGAACAGCCGGTACGAACAGCCGGTACGAACAGCCGGTACGAACAGCCCGGTACGAACTCCCAGCCGCGCCCGCGTTATCACCGGCGGCAGCATGGCCAACGCTTGCAAGCGCCGTCCGTGTGGGAACGCCACAGCTCAGCCAGGCCTACCGCGTTCAGCGGCGCGCCACGCCGAAGGCGCCAGGATGACGCCCCACGTGCATCAAGGCCATGCCCCCCAACGCCATCAGGCCGCCCACCAGCAAGGAACTGTCCAGCGCTTCCCCCAGCCCCAGGCAGGCGCACAGCACGCCAAACACCGGCACCAGCGTGATGTAAGCCGATGCGGCGCTGGCGCCCAGGGTTTTGACGCCCTCAAAGTACCAGGCGTAGGCAATCGCCGTGGTGCCAAAAGCCATGCACAACACCCAGGGCCATACCCGGGCCATGCCTTCCCAGGCCTGGGCCCAGCCAGCGGCACCTTCGAGGGTGATGCTGGCAAGCAGCAGCATGGCCGCGCCCAATAGCGCCGTGGTGCATGTGGTGGTGAGCGCATCCACGCCCCCCAGAATGGCCTTGCCGATCAGCGTGTATGTGACCCAGCAGGCCACGCAGCCAAGCAAAAACAGCTCGCCCAGGCCCAGGCTGCCATCCAGCACCTGCCAGGGGGCGCCCTTGGTGAGCACGATCAGCGCACCACTGGCCGCCAGGGCCATGCCGAAGCCAATGAGGCCGTTGATCCGCTCCCGGAACAGCCAGGTAGCCAACAGCAGCGTGACCACCGGATTCAGGGTGATCACCAGGGAAGCCTTGCCCGCCGGCACCCGTTGCAGGCCCAACATGAAGCAACTGGCGTAGCCAAACACCCCCGTGGCGGCGGCCAGCCCCATGCCGCCCCAGCGCCGGGCCGTCCAGCCCTGCCAGGGGTTGCTGCCTTTACGGCTGTGCAGCAGCCAGGGCACCAGGATCACGGAAGCCAGCAGAAAGCGCAGGCTGGCAGCGGCCAGGGGCGGCATGGCCTGGGCCACAAGCCGGCCCCAGGGCCAGGAGGCGCCCCACAGGGCGGCCATGCCGAGTAAACGAAGGTGGGTGGCGGAATGGCTGAACTTCATGGACATGAATCTGTCAGGTAATGGACATTAAACGGACATCAACCATCAACTATCCGTTTCTGGCGGATGATAGGCAAATGAGTAAACGCTCATGGCGACCCTGCATGCCCCACGCCCTCACCCGACCCTTTTTACGCATCCATGACCTTCACCCAACTTGAAGTCTTTGCCGCCCTGGCCCGGGCCGGCAGTTTTTCCCGGGCCGCCGGGCTGCTGGGCATCACCCAAAGCGCGGTCAGTCATTCGTTGCGCCAGCTGGAAACCGAGCTGGGCATCCCGCTCCTGAGCCGGGACGGGCTGCACTCCAACTTGACCCCCGCAGGCGCCCGGCTGCTGGTGCGCGTAAACGAAATCCTGCAACAAAAAGAAGCCCTGGTGCAGGAAGCCCAGGCCGAGCACGGCATTGCCCGGGGGCGCCTGCGGATCGCGTCTTTCGGGGTGACTTCATCGCTCCATGTGCTGCCCCGGCTGATCCAGGCCTTTGCCGAGGAACAGCCCCATGTGCAGGTGGAAATCGAAGAACAGGACGACGAAACCGTCGCCCGCTGGCTGCTGGAACGCCGGGTGGAGCTCGGGTTTGTGGTGCTGCCAGACGAACGCTTCGAAACTATTCCCCTGGCCGAAGATGAACTGGTAGCCCTGCTGCCGGCTCATCACCCTCTGGCTGCCCACACCAGCATCCGGGCCGAGGATCTGGCAGGCCAGCCTTTCATCCGCACCACTGCCGGCTCGGGCGAACACATCGACCGCTTCCTGGCCCAGGCCGACACGCCGCCCCGGGTGTTGTACCGCTTCGAGCAGCTTTCATCCATGCTGGGCTTTGTAGCCCAGGGCCACGCCCTCTCCATCGCCGCCCGGCTGGCACTCCCAGAAGCCCCGGCGGGGGTGGTCTACCGCCCCCTGGACCCGCCCCGTAAGCGGCGCACCGCCCTGGCGGCGCCCTCTTTTCAGCGGCTTTCGCCAGCAGCTGCGGCCTTTGTGGAGGTGGCGCGCCGGTTGGGGGGCTGAAGACTGCGCTGGCCGTTTACTTGCGTGGCCGGCCCGTCTTGACCTTTTCCACCCGAGCCAGGGCTTCGAGCAGGGCTGCATCGTCCAGCCCGTTCAGGAGCTGGAGGCCGGCGCGCAGCAATTCACTCTTCTTGATTTCACAACCACTGCCCAGCGCACGTTTCTTGAGCAGACCCAGGAGCGCGTAGTCTTCTTCGGGGAAGGTGAAGCTGTCCCGCACCGGCTTGCTCTTGCGGGCCGGCTTGGCCTTGGTCTTGGATGCAGCGGGTGCCACCACGGCGGCAGGCGCTTCGACGGGCACTTCCGGGGCCGGCGCGGGCGCAGCCTCTAGCACCACGGCGGACGTTGCAACTTCAGCAACATCGGCAACGGCGGGCGCTGCGGCTATGGGCTCGGCTACAAGTGCTTCAGCGACGACAGCCTCGGCCACAGCCGGGCTTGCCTCGGGTTTTGCAGCAGCGCGGCTGCGCTTGCGCGGGGCAGGCTTGGCCACGGCAGGGGCCGGCACAACTTCGGGGGCCGGAGGGGTGAGTTCCTGGGCGGGTACTGCTGCTTCGACTTGGGGGGCGGCTTTC
>JAJTBM010000428.1 GCA_021286885.1 Rhodocyclales bacterium | reverse complement strand
CGGCATCCCCCTCGGGCGGGAACTGGATTTCGGCCATCAGGCTGGCGCCCTCCACCCACACCCGGGTGGCCTTGGCCACGGGGAGGCCGTCATAGTTGTGGGCCCAGGGGATCACGGGGTTCTTTTGGAAGCTGGCCAAATCCCAGCCGGCGGCCCGGATGATGTCGCCTTCCCGGTCCTGGGTCTCGGTGCTGATCACCGCCGTCAGGGTGCGGGATTCGGGGTTAACGCCCTTTATCTTGCTGGCCTGGGCCTTATGCAGCATCGACATGGCAGTCCTCCTGGCTGTAGGCGCGGCGCACCGGGGCCAGGGCCTGGGCCTGGCCGCCACTGGCGTCTGGACCCATGTCTGGCGTGTAGCGCACATGGCAGCGGCAGTTGATGTCCTCGCCGGCGCAGCCGCTATGGCCGGGTATCTGGCAGGTGCAGCCGCCCACGGTGAAGGCGGCTTCCAGCGCGATGGGCCGCTCATAGCGCACGGCGGCGGCGGCATGGCTCATGCGGGCCCCGGGCTCGGCCACCCACTGCTTGCGGAAGGGCACGCCGCTCTGGACATAGCCCTGGTGGGTGCCAAACCGCCGGGAATTGGCCACCTCGGTGCGGGCGATGGTGTCGGCGCGGTCGTTCTGGCACCAGTCGAAGACCTGGCGCAGGCGGCCGCGCACCTGGTCAAGGGTCTCGCCATTCTCCAAGGCCTCAGCCAGGTTGCGGCGCAGCACCTGGCGGGTGTAATCGTTAATCTGGGCGGCGTTGGCCGCGCTCTCGCGCAGCCAGGAGCGCACGGCCGGGTCCACCAGGCTGAAGCTGATGCCCACCCCGGCGGCGGCCAGGGCCTCGCCGCCGGCCTGGGCCACGATGCTGGGCATCAGGCCATCCCAGGCCGCCTGGCGCAGCTCATCGCTCCAGCTATCCCAGTCCGCGAAGATCGTGTCCATGCTGTCGCTGGCCTTGAGCAGGCCACGCACCTTGCTTTTGGACCAGCCGGCGGTGATACCGGCCAGGCGCGGCCAAAGATCGGCGGCCCGCTGTTCCACTTGCTGGCCCTGACGGCCAAACACCTGGGCCAGCTGGCCCTTCATGCGCCGCTCCCAGGGCTCCAGGGCGGCCAGGAAGGCCAGGGCCTCGGCCAGGTCCTGGCGGGCATCCTTGATCACGGCCCCGGCGGCGGCGCGCTGGGGCCGGGCCCCGGCATCGCCAGGCTGGATTCCCAGGTTGAGCGGCAGCATGGTGGCCGGCAGCCGGGCCTGATCGCCGCCCGCCAGGTCTGGCAGGCCATCTCCTGACCGCACCTCGTTAATGGTCAGAACGCCATGCTCCAGGCGGTCCATCTCGCGTTTATGCTCGAATTCGCGGTCCCGTGGCACCTCGTGGGCCATCTCGCACCACAGGGAGCTGTCGTAGCGGGCGGCCAGCTGGTAGGTGATTTCCTCGGTCCACAGCTCGGTGCGCGGATGGATGCAGCGGCCCTGGAAATCGCGGTCTATGGCATCGCCGTTGGCCCGGTTAACGTCCTTGACCAGGCCCAGGATGCCCGCCGGCACCCGGTAGGCGGCCAGGATGTTGTCCTGGGTCCAGCCGGCCAAGAAAGAAAACTCCAAGTCCTTGAGGGCCGCGCCGATGATCTTGGCCTCCAGGCCGCTATCCAGAATAGTGGTCTGGCCGGCGTTTTCGGGGCCCGCGTGGCGGGCATTCCAGCGGCCCAGCAGGCGCTTGGCGTCGTTCTCGTTGAGGCGTTGGTCGGTCTCCAGCACCACGTCTGGCCGGGCCGAATTCTGGAAGAAATTGCGCACATAGACCCGCACGGCCAGGTCGGTGTCATATGCGTAGGCCTGGGCCTGCAAGGGGCTGGCCCCATACACCAGGCTGGTGGGGTGCGGATAGGAGAGATAGACCACCTGGGCCGGGTCCAACTCCATCTGCTGGCCGCCGTCCTTGCGAAAAACGAAGCTCTTGATCAGCTGGGAGCTGTCCCTGCCAGCCTTGATCTCCACCAGGTTGCCGGGCAGCAGGGGCCACAGCTCGGCGGGGCGGCCCAGGGAGTTTTCCAGCACCAGGCCAAAGGCCATGCCCGTGAGGTCCAGGTGGGACTGCATGAGCAGGCGCAGGCGGCGGCCGCTCATGACCGGATTGGGCCGGCTCAGCAGGCCCAGCAGGGGATGGGCGAACACCTCGGGCCACTCGTTGCGGGTGCCGCGCTGCTTGTAGAGGTGCCACTCCAGGCTGGCCACTTCATCGCGGATAACGTTGACGCAGGAGCTGACCCAGCCCTGATAGGCCCGCATCTGGCGGCCCACGCCGCCCAGGCTGCTGTGCCCGGCCAGGCCCAGGCCGGCCCCGGGGGCCACCCCGCTGGGCATCTTGACGCCGCCCAAGGCCTTGAGGGCCGCGTCGCGCAGGCGCTGTGTCAGTCCCATGCTGGCCTCACCACACGTTGGGCGCGCCGGTGTTTATCATGCGCACCGCGCCCTCGGTGGCATCCGGGCCATCGTCATGCGTGCCCGGAAAATACAAGAACTGCTCCACCAGCTCGCGCATGTCATCGTCCCGCTGCTCCGGCCGGGGGAAGCGCAGGATGCCGCGCTCCACCAGGGGGCTGAGCGAGACGATGCGCGCCTCCTTGTTGCTGGTCTGCTCCACTCCGCGCACCGGCAGATAGCCCAGCTCGCGGCCCAGGCGGTCGAACTCGTCCAACAGGAGCTTTTGGAATAGCGTCTGTTCTACCCCAAACAACATGAACCGCCAGGCGGAATGCATGGCCCAGACGTGGCGCAGCACCACGGGCAGGGGCTCCCGGCGCAGGACCTTGCGCAGGTGCCGGTGCACCGAGAGGT
>JAJTBM010000427.1 GCA_021286885.1 Rhodocyclales bacterium | reverse complement strand
ACTCGCGACCAACGGATTAAAAGTCCGCTGCTCTACCGACTGAGCTACCGACCCCCCGGAAGAGACGCCCGCATTATAGAGATATTTCGGGCTTCGTCAACTGCTTTTTGCGTTTGGCTTGCAAAAAGTGGCTTGGGCGCGTGGTTTGGGGGGGTTAGGCGGTTTGGTAGGGGGTGGGGTCGGGCAGGCCGGCGGCTTCGAAGCCGGCCTTGCGCAGGCGGCAGGCGTCGCACAGGCCGCAGGCGTGACCTGCGTCGCTGGCCTGGTAGCAGGATACGGTGAGGCCGTAGTCCACCCCCAGTTGGGTGCCGGTCTGGATGATTTCGGCCTTGGAGAGGTCGATGAGCGGGGCGTGGATGTGCAGCTTGTGGCCTTCAACGCCGGCCTTGGTGGCCAGGTTGGCCATCTGTTCGAAGGCCTGGATGAAAGCCGGGCGGCAGTCGGGGTAGCCGGAGTAATCCACCGCATTCACGCCCACGTAGATGTGCTGGGCGCCCAGCACCTCGGCCCAGGCCATGGCGATGGAGAGCATGATGGTGTTGCGCGCCGGGACGTAGGTGATGGGAATCCCGCTGCCCACGCCGTCGGTGGGGACGCTCAGGTTGGCGTCGGTGAGGGCCGAGCCGCCAAACTGGCCCAGATCCACATGGGCAACCCGGTGGGCGACGGCGCCGAGGGCCTGGGCGACCCGGCGGGCGGCGGCCAGCTCGGCCGCATGGCGCTGGCCGTATTCGACCGAGAGGGCATACACATCAAAACCTTGGGAGCGGGCAATGGCCAGGCAGGTGGCCGAATCCAGGCCGCCGGAGAGCAGCACCAGGGCAGCGGGGCGTTGGGGGGTCATGGCGTCTTCCGTCTTGAGGGAGAGGGAGGGATGGAGGGTGGATGTTCGGGTGTTGGGGCGCGTTGCTTGAGGCGCGGGGCTTAGCGGCCCGGCGCGTTGCCCCAGATCACCTTGTGGAGCTGGACTTGCATCCGCACCGGGAGCCGGTCGCGCAGGATCCACTCGGCCAGCTGGGCCGGGGGCAGGGTGCTTTGCACCGGGGCGAGGAGCACCGGGCAGCGTTCCAGCAGCTGGTGGGTGTCGATCTGGGTCTTGGCCCACTGGTAGTCGGCTTCGTCGGCCAGTACCAGCTTGAGTTCGTCGTGGGGGGTGAGCAGGGGAATGTTGTCGAGGCAGTTGCGCGCCTCTTCGCCCGAGCCCGGGGCCTTGAGATCCACGATGCGCGACACACGCGGGTCCACCTCGCCAATGGGCAGGGCGCCGCTGGTTTCGAGGGACACGGAATAGCCCGCGTCGCACAGGCGGGTGAGCAGGGGCAGGCAGGCCTTTTGGGCCAGGGGCTCGCCGCCGGTTACGCACACGGTTTTGCAGCCAAAACGGGCGATCTGGGCGAGAACTTCGTCCAGCGCCATCATCTGGCCGCCGGTGAAGGAGTATTCGGTATCGCACCAGGTGCAGCGCAGGGGGCAGCCGGTGAGCCGGACAAACACCGTGGGCAGGCCGGTACGGGAGGTTTCCCCCTGGAGCGAGTGGAAGATTTCGGTGATGCGGAGTCGGACGGAGCGACCGGAAGCGGCAATGGCTGACATGCGGGTACAAAAAAAGAGGCCAGCCCCCCAAGGGAGGGGCTGGCAAGGATGTTTCGACAATTTTAGCAGTCTTGCCCGTTGCCGGCAGCGGTGGCCGACCGGGGGGCGCTGCGGCCCTGGCGGCGTGCCTTTACTTCTTGAGGCGCTGCTTGGCGATCTGGGCCGGGGCGCTGTTGGGGTACTTGGCCACCAGCTTCTCCAGGCTCTTGGCCGAAGCCTTCAGATCGTTCAGGCCTTGCTGAGCATTGGCCAGGCCGAGCAGGGCGTCGGGTGCCCGGGTGTCGTCGGGCCACTGGGTGGCGAGCCGGTTGTAGTAATCGGCGGCCCCCGCGTAGTCCTTCAACTGGTACAGGGCGCTGGCGGCCCAGTAGTGGGCGTTCGGCTGGAAGCTGCTGTTCGGGTAGGCGCGGATGAAGGCGGTGAAGCCGCTGGCGGCTTCCTTGAGCTTGTTCGCCCGCACCATGCCGATGGCGGCTTCGTAGTCCCGGGCTTCGGCGGCAGGGTCTGCTGCCGGGGCCGGCGCCGGCGTGGCCTCGGCGGCCGCCTGGCTTTCAAACTTGCGCAGGCGGTTGTCGAGATCCACGTAAAAGTCCTTCTGCCGCTTGATGGCGTTGGCCAGATCGTTGCTGAGGACTTCGTTCTCGCCGCGCAGGCGGGCGATTTCGGCCTTCAGCTGGTCGATCTGGTTGGCCAGTTCGAGCTGGGCCCGGGCACTGGCTTCGAGCTTGTCCACACGCGCATTGAATTCCTTGCGGATTTCATTGATGCGGGCGCGGGCCTCGTCGTCATCAAACAGTCCGGCGTGGGCCTGGGCACTGAACAGCCCGACCAGCAGCAGGGGCAGAAGGCGGCGAATCATCAGAATTCACCCGAGTAGAGCATTTCGCCGCGACGGTTGGCGGCCCAGCAGGCTTCGGTGGATTCAGCGCAGGTGGGCTTTTCCTTGCCCAGGCTGACGGCTTCGAGTTGGGCTTCGGAGACGCCCAGCAGGCCCAGGGCCTTCTTGACGGCTTCGGAACGCTTCTGGCCGAGGGCCAGGTTGTACTCGGTGCTACCCCGGGCGTCGGTGTTGCCTTGGATCAGCATCTTGACGTTGGGGTGGGCCACCAGGAACTTGGCGTGGGCTTCCACCAGGGGGCGGTACTCGCTCTTGATGGAGTAGCTGTCGAAGTCAAACAGCACCACGCGCTTGGACAGCACGCTCTTGGGGTCGGTCAGTTCGGGGTACACGGCGCCCTTGGGGG
>JAJTBM010000426.1 GCA_021286885.1 Rhodocyclales bacterium | reverse complement strand
CGTCGTGATCAGCCGGGAGGACGGGGGGATCGTCGGTAGCTGACGCGCTTTGCCGCCAGTTCCGGGAACGGCGCGATGTAGTGGAGTACCTTCGGGGGCCGGCTGTCCTGCCGTAACGCAAGGCACGAAAGCGCCGGAAGGGAGCCGCTTGTCATCCCTGAAGGCCGCTCCTGGCAGGCGATCGGCCGGGAAGCCGCAGCGGCCGGAGGGATAGGTTTTATCGAGGGTTTTGATCAAATTTACTTCATGAAAATTTTGTTTCACTCCAGTAGGATGAGGGCTCGCCAACCACAGGAGTTGAACGGATATGAAAATCACGAATCTTGTTGAGCGCGGTGCAGAGTACTTGTATGTCAAGCTGGGAGAAGCCGTCGTGGCCATCCAGCAGGTGGCCCTGGTGAAGGGGCACCCCATGTGGGAAGTCGAAAGAAAAAGCGGAACCGGCCTGAAGAAGCGCCTGATCGTTCCGGCCCGTTCCCTGGCGCCCCTGCCCGGCGGACAATAGAGCCCCCCAGGATTTCGCGGCCCGGGCTCCCCTGATACCCGAAGCAGCCCACTGCTTCCGAGCCCGCCCCGAAAGACAGCAAAAGGCCCGACCAGTCAGACTGGCCGGGCCTTTTTCCGCAATCCATCCTTGCTGCAGCATCGCCGGATGCTGCCTTAGGCTACCGGTTTTTCCAGCGTATACGTGGTGCAAATGCCGGCCTTCAATCCAGTTTCAGGCGCATCAGGGCGTTCGGAATCACGATACCCCGCCGCACGGGCTCCCGCTGCTCGACGATCTGGAAGCCGAAGCGTGCGTAAAAGCCCTGTGCGGTTCGACTGACATCCGAGCTTAACTCGGACAGCCCGCGTGCTCTGGCCTCACTCAGGATGTGCTCCATGAGGCGGGTTCCCAGGCCCCGGCCTGGGTGCGCCCCTGACACGAAGAAGTGGTCGATATACCCGTCCGCCTGCAGGTCAGCGTAGGCCACGACGCAGCCTTCAAGCTCCACGACGAAGGGATTGAGGGCCCTGATGCGCTGCTCCCAAACGAGCGGGTCAATATCTTGTGGCGCCCATGCCTCGATTTGCGCCTTGGTGTAGTCCCGCGCGGCGATCTGATGAATTGCGGAGTAATGCACCGCCAGGAGGGCGGCTTCCTCCCCCGGTGCGAATCGGCGAATCTTCACGTTCATGGTTCCCGAGCGTTGAGTGATGTTTCTGCTGTCGCGCCCATGATCGCGTTCAGGGCGAACAAGTGGCAACCTTTTGATACACCTCCCTGAGCCGCATCCCGGTATGCTGTATGGCTTATCGGCAGTTCGATGCCGTGCCATCGAATCCGCTTTCTGGTCATCCGTAAATGGTGCCCGACAGTCCGCCAGAGGTCTTCCATGAACCGCATCAAAATCGCCCTAGCAGCCATCCTGCTTTTATTGACAGCCCTATGGCTGGCAGCAGACACCCTGTATCCGCAGCCCCTGAGCTACTTCGCCTTTCGTGCCGTATTTGTCCAATATAGCGGCGTGCTCGGCATGGGGCTGATGAGTATCGCCATGCTGCTGGCCCTGCGCCCCAAATGGGTGGAGCCCCATCTGGACGGCCTGGACAAGATGTACCGCCTGCACAAATGGCTGGGCATCAGTGCCCTGGTGGTTTCCGTGCTGCACTGGTGGTGGGCTAAAGGCACGAAATGGATGGTGGGTTGGGGTTGGCTGGAAAGACCCGCCAGGAAGCCCGGTCCCGGGGCAGACACCCTGGGCGCCGTCGAAGGCTGGCTGCGTTCCCAGAGAGGCCTGGCAGAATCCATTGGTGAATGGGTGTTCTATATTGCGGTCGCCCTGATCGTGCTGGCCCTGATCAAGCGTTTTCCCTACCACTGGTTCGTCAAGACCCACAAGTGGCTGGCTGCGGCCTACCTGGCCCTGGCCTACCACTCCGTGGTCCTCACCAAGTTCGACTACTGGACCCAGCCCGTTGGCTGGGTCATGGCCCTGTTGCTGCTGGGCGGCAGCGTGGCTGCCGTGCTCTCACTGGTGGGAAAGATCGGCGCAGGCCGCAAGGTACAGGGCAGCATCGAGTCCCTCACCGAATACCCGGCCCTGCGGGTACTCGAAACCGTGGTGGTCCTCGAAGAAGGCTGGCCCGGTCACAGGGCCGGACAATTTGCCTTCGCCACCTCGGACAAGCGCGAAGGCGCACACCCCTACACCATCGCCTCCGCCTGGAACCCGGCAGATCGGCGCCTGACCTTCATCACCAAGGCTCTGGGCGACCATACCAGCCGTCTGCGGGAGCGCTTGAAAATCGGCATGCCGATCACGGTTGAAGGCCCCTACGGTTGTTTCGACTTTGAAGATGCCCAGCCGCACCAGATCGGGATCGGTGCCGGTATCGGCATCACGCCATTCATCGCCCGGCTCAAGCAGCGCATTGCCCATCCTGACGCCAGGACCATCGACCTGTTCCACCCTACGGCGGATTACGACCAGGCCGCGCTGGACCGCCTCACGGCAGATGCCGCCGCTGCGGGCGTGAGGCTGCACCTGCTGGTCGATGGCAAGGATGGACGGCTCAATGGAGAACGCATCCGGGCGCTGGTGCCGGACTGGCAATCCGCCAGCCTCTGGTTCTGCGGCCCGGCGGGGTTCGGTCTGGCGCTACGGGAGGACTTCCGTGCCAGCGGCCTGCCCCCGGAGCACTTCCACCAGGAACTGTTCCAGATGCGGTGATGGCCTGCGGATTGCGGCTTGGGGGGCGGTCCAGCATTGGGAGTAGCGCAACTGGCCGATAAGGAAACTGATGGTCCCGGTCGTTTGGACAGCCCGGGGGGAGGAACAAGCCCGGCACATGTCCGAACT
>JAJTBM010000425.1 GCA_021286885.1 Rhodocyclales bacterium | reverse complement strand
AGGCGTCGGTGGTGTAGGCCTGGCAGCGCCCGCTGAAGAAGGCCTTGAGGGAGGGCTCGAACTTGTCGAACACCACGGGCTTCACCTTGATGTTCTGGGCGCGGAAGTAGTCGGCCAGATTCTTTTCGGTGGTGGTGCCGGACTGGACGCAGATTTCGGCGTTCTTGAGCTGCTTGGCGCTGGTGATCTTGAGCTTCTTGGGCACCAGGAAGCCCTGGCCGTCGTAGTAGTTGATGCCGGCAAACAGCATGCCCTGGCCCGCATCCCGGCTGAGGCTCCAGGTGGTGTTGCGGGCGAGCACGTCCACTTCGCCCGACTGGAGAGCGGTGAAGCGTTGCTGGGAGCCCAGGGGCACCCAGCGCACCTTGTTGGGGTCGCCCAGCACGGCGGTGGCCAGGGCACGGCAGAAATCGGCATCCAGCCCGTGCCACTGGCCCTGGCTGTCGGCGGCAGAGAAGCCAATCACGCCGGTGCTCACCCCGCAGGCGAGCTGGCCTTTCTGCTTGATGCTGTCGAGGGTCTTGCCCGCCTGGGCCGGCAGGCTGAAAACGGCCAGCAGGCCGAGGGCGAGGGGCGCGAGGGTGCGGTGCAGGTGGCGCATGGTGGGCTCCCTGAATGAAGAATGGCCCCAAGCTTAGCGATCCATGCTGCAGGTGCAAAGAGGCTATTGCTGTCGTGACGGGGCGGGCGGCTTGTCAGGGGCGCCCCCGGCAGGAAGAATGGGCGCCTTCCCGCCCCCTCGGAGCCCCCATGAAAAAAACAATATCCTGGCCGGTACTGATCGGCCTTGCGCTGCTGCCGTCCCTGGCGCTGGCCACGCCCGCCCCCGGGCGGGTGCTGGGTGCCGCCTGTGCGGCCTGCCACGGCACCGACGGCCAGCCCCTGCCCGCCGCCGATGCGCTGCCCCTGGCGGGGATGAATCCCCAGGTGTTTGAACTCAAGATGCTGGCCTTTCGCAGCGGCCAGGCGCCCGCCACGGTGATGCACCAAATCGCCAAGGGTTACACCGAGGCCCAGATTCAGGCCATGGCAGCTTTCTTTGCCGACCAGCCCAAAGGGGCGGGGAGGGCGCGGTGATGGATAGGCGCAGGTTTTTGCATGCAGGCCTGGTGGGGGCGGGGGTGTTGGGCCTTGGTGCTTGTGCCAGCGCCCCTCGCATCACGGGCCGCCCTCGGGTGGTGGTGGTGGGGGGCGGATTTGGTGGGGCGACCCTGGCGCGCTACCTGCGCCTGTGGGGCGAGGGGCGGGTGGACGTGGTGCTGGTGGAGCCGGATGCGCGCTTTGTCTCCTGCCCCCTGTCGAATCTGGTGCTGTCCGGCGACCGGGATCTGCCCAGCCTGAGCTTGGGCTATGAAAACCTGCGTGACCGCTGGGGCGTGCGCTGGGTGCAGGATAGGGCGGTGGCGGTGGATGCCCAGGCCCGCCAGCTTCGGTTGGAAAACGGTGAAACCCTGAGTTGGGACAGGCTGGTTCTGGCCACCGGGGTGGAGTTTGATTACAGCGGCCTGCCCGGGCTTGCGGCGGATGAGGCGCGCCAGCGGGTGCCCCACGCCTGGAAGGCCGGCCCCCAGACCCTGCAACTGCGCGCCCAGCTTGAAGCCCTGCCCAATGGCGGGGTGTTTGCGATCTGCGTGCCGCCCATGCCCTATCGCTGCCCGCCAGGGCCCTATGAGCGGGCCTGCCTGGTGGCGAGCTATTTCAAGCGCCACAAGCCCCGCTCCCGGGTGCTGGTGCTGGACGCGAACCCGGAGATCGTCTCCAAGAAAGGCCTGTTCCAGCGGGCCTTTGCCCAATACAAGGGGATCATCGAATACCGCCCGGGGGCAGAGCTGCGCGATGTGGATGCCGCCCGGGGCTTGGCTCTGCTGGATTTTGAGGATGTGCGGGCGGATCTGCTCAACGTGATCCCACCCCAGCGGGCCGGAGGCTTGTTGGCTGATGCGGGCCTCAAGCGGGTGAACGGGCGCTGGGCGGAGGTGGATTGGCTCAGCTTTGAATCGGTGAATGTGCCGGGGGTGCATGTGATCGGCGACGCCATCGCCCTGGCCCCGGGCATGCCCAAGTCGGGGCATATGGCCAACCAGCACGCCAAGGTGGCCGCCGATGCGATCCTGCGGCTTCTGGCTGGCGAAGCGCCCAACCCGGCGCCGGTGCTGATGAACACCTGCTACAGCTTTACCGATCCACAGAACGTGATCCATGTGGCTTCGGTGCATCAGTACGATGCGGCCACTCGCAGCATGCAGCCGGTGGCCGGTGCTGGCGGTGTTTCCATGGCGGCGAACACCCTGGAAACTCGCTATGCCCTCAACTGGGCGCGCAACATCTGGGCCGACATGCTGGCTTAGGGGTGTTGGCGGAGATCAAAAGCAAAAAGGCAGCCCGCTGGGCTGCCTTTTTTGAATCTGGTGGGCGGTACTGGGATCGAACCAGTGGCTTCCACCGTGTGAAGGTGGCACTCTACCGCTGAGTTAACCGCCCGGTAAAGAGGTGCGCAGTTTAGTAATGCGCTGGGTTGGTGTCAAGCTTTTTTGCTGCAACCCGCGAGAGCGATGCTCTCACCCTAAAGCAAAAGGCAGCCGCACGGGCTGCCTTTTTGAATCTGGTGGGCGGTACTGGGATCGAACCAGTGGCTTCCACCGTGTGAAGGTGGCACTCTACCGCTGAGTTAACCGCCCGGTAAAGAGGTGCGCAGTTTAGTAATGCGCTGGGTTGGTGTCAAGCTTTTTTGCTGCAACCCGCGAGAGCGATGCTCTCACCCTAAAGCAAAAGGCAGCCGCACGGGCTGCCTTTTTGAATCTGGTGGGCGGTACTGGGATCGAACCAGTGGCTTCCACCGTGTGAA
>JAJTBM010000018.1 GCA_021286885.1 Rhodocyclales bacterium | reverse complement strand
GGCCACGACATGCTGCGCAATTTCCTCGAACAATCCAAGGCTGCCGCCTGATCAGGAGCACGCGATGACCTTTACTGCCCAGGAAGCCCTGCAACGCACCATCGAGCATCGGGAAATCTTCTTCGACGAGATGCTCTCGCTCATGCGCCAGATCATGGCGGGCGAAGTTTCTCCAGTCATGACCGCAGCCATCCTCACCGGCCTGCGGGTCAAGAAGGAAACCGTGGGTGAGATTGCCGCCGCAGCCACCGTGATGCGCGAAATGTCCACCAAGGTTGAGGTGCAAGGGCCACTGGACAACTTTGTGGATGTGGTCGGCACCGGGGGCGATGGTGCTCATTCTTTTAATATCTCGACCGCCACCATCTTCGTGGCCGCAGCTGCCGGGGCCCAGGTCGCCAAGCATGGCGGGCGCAGTGTATCGAGCAAGTCTGGCAGCGCCGATGTGCTCGAATCCCTGGGCGTGAACCTGAACCTGAGCCCCGCGCAGGTGGCTGCGTGCATCGCCGAAACCGGCATCGGCTTCATGTTCGCCCCCAATCACCACAGCGCCATGAAAAACGTGGCCCCGGTGCGGCGCGAGATGGGGGTGCGCACGATGTTCAACATCCTCGGCCCCCTGACCAACCCGGCCAGTGCCCCCAACACCCTGCTGGGGGTTTTTCATCCGGATCTGGTGGGCATCTGCGTACGCGTGATGGAGCGCCTGGGCGCCCAGCACGTGATGGTGGTGCACGGACGCGACGGGATGGATGAAATCTCCCTGGGGGCGGCCACCCGGGTTGGCGAGTTGAAGGATGGCCAGGTGCGTGAGTACGAGATCCACCCGGAGGACTTCGGCCTCACCATGCGGTCGGGCCGCCACCTGGAGGTGGCTGATGCGGAGGAGTCCCGCCTCATGCTGCTCGGCGCCCTCGACAATACCCCCGGTGCGCCCCGCGACATCGTGCTGCTCAATGCCGGTGCGGCCCTCTACACTGCAAATCTGGTGGATTCCATCGGCGACGGTATCGCCCGTGCCCGGGAGGTGGTGGCCTCCGGCGCCGCCCGCGCCAAGCTGGAAGCCTTTGCCGCCTGCACCCGCAAGCTTGCGGCCTGAACCCTGCCGAACTGCTCCAAGGATTTTCTGATGTCCGATATTCTCAACAAGATTCTTGCCGTGAAGCGCGAAGAGGTGGCCGAAGCCCGCAGCCGCATCGACGATGCCCGCATCCGCGCCCTGGCCGCCGAACAGCCCGCCCCCCGCGATTTTGTGGGCGCCATGCGGGCCCGGATCGCTGCTGGCCAATCCGCAGTGATCGCCGAAATCAAGAAGGCCAGCCCCTCCAAGGGGGTGATCCGCCCCGACTTCCAGCCCGCGCCCATCGCCCGTTCTTACGAGCAGGCCGGCGCCGCCTGCCTCTCGGTGCTCACCGACCGCCAGTTCTTCCAGGGCTGCCCCGAATACCTGCAGGAAGCCCGGGCCGCCTGTGCGCTGCCGGTGCTGCGCAAGGATTTTCTGGTGGATGACTACCAGGTGTACGAGGCCCGCGCCATGGGGGCCGACGCGATTCTGCTGATCGCCGCCGCCCTCAGCCTGGCCGAAATGCAAGCCATGGAAGCCATCGCCCATCGCCTGGGCATGGCCGTGCTGGTGGAAGTGCACAACGGCGAAGAACTTGAGGTGGCCCTCCAGCTCAAGACCCCGCTGCTGGGCATCAACAACCGCAACCTGCGCACCTTCGAAGTCAGCCTGCAAAACACCCTCGATCTGCTGGCGCGCATGCCGGCCGATCGGCTGGTGGTTACCGAGTCCGGCATCCTGGCTGCAGCAGATGTGGCCTTGATGCGCCAGCACCAGGTGCACGCCTTCCTGGTGGGCGAGGCCTTCATGCGGGTGGAAGACCCGGGCACCGGCCTGCAAGCCCTGTTCGCCTGACCCATGGAAGGGCCGGAAGCGCCGGCCACGCCGGCTACGCCTTCCGCACCCCAGCGCCCCGGGCGGTGGTGGCGCCCTTGGCTGCTGGGCGTGTTCGCCTGCGCCCTGGCCCTGGTCGGCCTGGGGGCCAGCCCCTGGGGCCTGCCCGCCCTGGCCGGCCTGCTGCAGTTTCTGAGCGGCGACGCCCTCCAGCTGGAGGGCGCCCAGGGCAGCCTCGCCGGCCCCCTGCAGATCGACCGCTTCCGCTACACCCGCCCCCAACTCCAGATCGAAGGCCAGGGTCTGGCGCTCGATTGGCAGCCCGGCGCCCTGCTCCAGGGGCGGCTGCATCTGGTGCGCCTTGATCTGGGCCGGCTCGCCGTCTCCCACGCCGCCGACGACACGCCCCTGCAAGCCCCCGCCAGTCTGGCACTCCCCCTGCGCGTACGGGTGGAGCAGCTCCGGCTGGGCGAACTGGCCCTGCGCCGGATGGCAGAGGATCACGATTATCTGAACTGGTTCGAATTGGCCGGCGCTTGGTATGCCGACCCGGCCCGCCACCAGCTCACCGCCCTCCAGGCCCGCAGCCCCTGGGGCATGCTTCACGGGGCCCTGGAGATGGGCTCCCAGCCGCCTTTTCTGGCCTCGGCCCAGGCCAGCCTCAAGACCCATCAGGCCGACCAGGATTGGGTAATCAAGGCCCGCGCCGAGGGGCCTCTGGCCGCTTTGCCTGTGCGCCTCCAGCTGCATGGTGCGGGGATGGAAGGGCAGGCCCAGAGCGTCTTCACCCCCTTCGCGGCGGCTTCTTTTTCCCGCTTTGATCTGCAATTTCAGGGCCTGGACCCCCGCCGCTTCGTGCCCACTGCGCCCCAAGCCCTGCTCAGGGGCGAGGCCCGGCTGGAGACGCACCAAGGCCAGCTGCGCGGGCCGGTGCAGCTCAGCAACAGCCAGCCCGGCAGCCTGGATCAGGGGCGTATTCCGCTGCTTCAGGCGGGTGCCCAGCTGGATTGGGACGGCCAGGGCGTGGGCCTGGAGCAGCTGCGGCTAGATCTGCCCGGTCAAGGGCAGATCCAGGGCCGGCTACGCTGGGCCCCCGGTGGCCACCCCTGGGGGCGTGCCATGGCCGCCCTCGAACTGCGCCATCTGGATGCCCGCGCTCTGGATCGCCGGGCCTTGAGCACCCGGCTCACCGGTCAGCTGCAGCTGGACGGGGAGGGCGCCGCCCCACGGCTGGAAGCCCAGCTCCAGGATGCGGCGGTGCGCTTCGCCCTGCGTCTGGCCCTGGATGGGCATACCCTGGGGCTGGAGAAACTTCAGGCCGAAACCCCCGGCGGGCGCCTGCAGGCCAGCGGCCAGCTCGATCTGGAGGGCACGCGGCCCTTCCGGCTGGCGGGCCAGCTACGCCAGGGCAACCCGCGTAAGCTCTGGCAATTGGCGCCTGTGGCCGATTTGAATCTGGATTTTGACGCGCAAGGCCAAGCCAGCAGCATGCCCCACGTGCAGGCCCGGATGCAGCTCGCCCCCGGGAGTCGTTATCAGGATCAGCCCCTCGCGGGCCAGCTCGCCGGGCGTTGGCAGCCAGGTCACTGGCAGGCCTTGGCCATCGGGCTCACCTTGGGCAGCAACCGGCTCCAGTTGGAGGGCGCCTATGGGCAGCCTGACGATCAGCTCCGCTTCCAGCTGGAAGCCCCCGCCCTGGCCGCCCTCGGCCTGGGGCTGGAAGGCAGCCTGGAGGCCAGCGGCCAGCTGAGCGGCCTCCCCGCCGCCCCGGTGGGCCAGCTTCGGCTGGTGGGGCGCCGGTTGGTGTATCAGGATTGGCAGCTCGGGCGCGTGGAGGCCGAAGGCCTGCTGGCCCCGGGCGCAGAAGGCCAGGTCGCCCTGGATGCGCGGCTGGAAGGCGTGCAGGACCGGCAGCGGGTCTGGCTGCCCCAGGCCCACTTGAAGCTCCAGGGCCTGCGCCGCGCCCATCAACTTCAGCTGAGCGCCGCCAGCCCCGCGCATTGGAATCTGGACGCCCAGCTGGATGGGGGCTGGGTAGACGGCGGCGCCTGGCGCGGCCAGTTGACGCGCTGGGTGCAAGGCGGGCCGCTGCCCCTGCGCCTGCAGGCCCCTGCAGCCCTGAGTCTGGCACCGGCCCAGATCAGCCTGGGCCTGGCCGAACTGCGCGGTGCCGCCGATGGGGTGCTGCGCCTGGAAGAAACCCGCTGGAGCCCGGGCAATCTGGTGGCCCGGGGCCAGATGAGTGGTTTGCGTCTGGGGCTGGCGGTGGACCCGGCCACCCAGGCGGTGCGCGGCGGGGGCGATAGCCTGCGCCTGGGCGCCCGCTGGGATGTGATCCTGGGCGAGCGCCTCAACGGCCAGTTTTCCCTGTTCCGGGAAGGGGGCGATTTGCGCCTGGAGGGGGATAGCCCGGTGCAACTGGGGCTGGATGAACTGCAAATCACCCTGGCCGCCCGGGATAACCGCTTGGCCCTGGGCTTTGGTGCCCACGGCAGCCAGCTGGGCCGTGTTGCCGGCAGCGGCAGCGCCCTGGCCGAGCGCAGCCCCGAAGGCGGCGGCTGGCGGCTGGTGCCAGACGCACCCCTCAACGGCGCGGCCCGGATCGAACTCCCCTCCCTGGCCTGGGCCGGGCCCCTGGTGGATCAAAACCTTAAAACCGAAGGACGGCTGGAGGGCGTGTTTTCCCTGGCCGGCACCCCCGCCCGCCCGGATGCCCAAGGCCAGCTGCGGGGTGAGGCCCTGGGCATCACCCTGGCCGACCAGGGCCTCAACCTGAACGGGGGCAGTCTGGCGGCGGCCTTCCGGGGTGGGCGGCTGCACCTGGAGCGCCTCGCCTTCAGCTCCACCAACCGGGTCAAGCCCCAAGATAAGCGGATCGATCTGGCCCGCCTCACCCGTAGCCCGGGTAGCCTGGAGGTGCAGGGCGATCTGGATCTGGCCAGCGGGGCCGGGCATTTTGACTTCCAGGCCGCCCGCCTGCCCCTGCTCCAGCGGGCCGACCAATGGCTGATGTTGAGCGGCAAGGGCGCCCTCGAAACCACCTGGGATTCGGCCCGGCTCCAGGGGCGCTTGAGCGCCGATGCGGGCTATGTGGCCCTGGCCCGCGCCCCGGCGCCCAGCCTGGGGGACGATGTGGAGGTGCGCTGGCCCAGCGCGAGTGGGCGCAGTGGCTCGCCCTTCCGAATGAGCGTGGATCTGGGCCTCGCCCTGGGGGATGCGGTGTATGTGGATGCCCTCGGGCTGGATACCCGGCTGGTGGGCGAGCTCCAGCTGCTGCGCAACCCGGGCCGCCCCCTGGAGGCTCGGGGCAGCATCCAGACCCAGGGCGGCGTGTTTGAAGGCTACGGCCAGAAGCTCGCCATCGAACAAGGGGTGCTCACCTTCAATGGCCCGGTGAACAACCCCGCGCTGCAAGTGGTGGCCCTGCGCAAGGGCCTGAGCGTGGAAGCGGGCATCGGGATCAGCGGCAGTGCCAAGCGCCCCCGGGTGCGGCTGGTGTCCGAACCCAATGTGCCCGACCCGGAAAAACTCGGCTGGATCGTGCTGGGCCGCCCCCCCGACCAGGGCTCCGGCGGCGAACTGGCCCTGCTGATGCCCGCCGCCCGGGCCCTGCGGGGGGGCACCGGCGAAGGCATCTCCACCACCCTGGCCCGCTCTTTGGGGCTGGATGAAGTCTCGGTGGGCGCCTCGGGCGACAGCCGCACCCGCTACAACACCAGCAGCGTGGCCAGCACCGGCACCAGCGGCACCGCCTCCAGCGCATCGAGCAGCAGCACCAGCTCCACCACCGTTGCCGGCCAGGTGCTGACCCTCGGCAAACGCCTCTCCGAACGGGCCACCCTGTCCTTCGAGCAAAGCGTGTCGGGCGCCTCCAGCGTGGTCAAACTCAGCTATCTGCTCACCCGCAACCTCTCGGTGATTGGCCGGGCCGGGAGTGAAAACGCGCTGGATGCGCTGTTTTCTTTGTCGTTCCGTTAGATGGTCTACGGCGATTGGAAAAACACCCACAGGTGCTTTTTTTCGATGGCGGGACAAGGGTGGCTGGATGCAATTGCTTGAAGCCTTGATCGCCGATCCTGATTTTTGAATGGCTGATGATTGATGCTACCCATATCAAGGCACATCCTCACGCGGCGGGTGCTCAGGGGGTAATCAAGCCATGAAGGTTATAAAAGGGGGCTGAAAGCGACGTTGGAAGCGAAACTCCAACGACCATTTCAAAAATCATGATATTTTCAGCGGATGCTGAAATAGGCGCATTCAATGAAAAAAACAGAGGTTCGTGCTAGCGAAATGCTGCGCGAGTTGCTTGCGAAGATCCCGATCCTCCAGATCGAAGGTATCGATGCTGAAGCCAGGTCCGCCGATTGGGAGCCTGACTTGATCGCCCGGCTGCGCGTGGATGGTCGGCCGCACCTGCTCATCTGTGACTACAAGTCGAACGGGCAACCGAGGTATGCCCGGTCCGCGCTGCTGGAGTTGCGGAACTACATTGCGCATCGAGCCCCCAAGGCGACGCCCGTCTTCATCGCCCCCTACATTTCTCCCGCAGTGAGGCAGTTGTGCGAAGAGAAGGGGGTTGGCTATCTCGACTTGGAGGGAAATGCCCGGATAGCCTTCGGTGGCGTGTTCATTGAACGCATGGTGACGGACAGGCCTGCGGCCGAACAACGCGAACTCAAGTCGCTGTTCAGGCCGAAATCTGCTCAAGTGCTCCGCACCATGCTGCGCGAGCCCGGGCGTGCATGGAGGGTCATCGAACTGTCGGAAATCTCCGGTGTTAGCCTTGGGCACGTCAGCAATGTGCGCACTGGTTTGATTGATCGGGAATGGGCTCGCACCTCGGACGATGGCCTCGTTCTCTCGAAGCCCGACGAACTGCTGGACGCATGGCGGGACAGCTACACCGCGCCACCAGGTGAGAGGCTGCGCTTCTACACGCTGCTTCATGGCAGTGCACTCGAAGACGCGGCTCGAAGCGCTCTGCGCGCCGACTACGGGCCCGGGCGTGCTGTCTTCGCATCGTTTTCGGCGGCACAGTGGCTTTCCCCGTATGGACGCACTGGCACGCACTACTTCTTCGCCGACGACGACGGCCTGCGCAAGCTCCAGGCAGCGCTGAAGCTCGCGCCCGCCTCGAAGGGGGAGAACGTGGTCGTCACTGTGCCGAAGGACTTGGGGTTGCTCGCCGACACCGTTGAACCTGCACCGGGTGCGGTCTGCACGAGCCCGGTTCAAACCTACCTCGACCTCTCCATCGCCGGTGAGCGCGGTGCCGAGGCCGCTGAGCACTTGCGACAGGAGCGACTTTCATGGCCAAAATGACTCCCCCGAATGAGCCGCAGTCGGCGGCTGAGTACGACGACCGCACGACTGCGGCTGTAAAGTCCGTGCTGATCGAGATCGGCCAGATCCTTGGGAGCTTTAAAGGCAAGTTCGCCATCATCGGCGGCGCGGTTCCCTGGCTGCTGTTGGCCAACGAAGACATGCCCCACGTTGGCACGCTTGACGTGGATGTCGGCTTGGATGCGGAAGCACTCGGCGACGGCGAGTACGCGACCTTGATCGACGCGCTTCAAGGTCATGGATACGCCCAGCGCGATGGGCTTCGGCGCTTCCAATTGGTTCGTCAGGTTCCTGCGCGAGACGAAGGGGGCGCAATTGATGTCGTGGTCGATTTCTTGATGCCGCGTGACGCGGAAATCGTCAAGAACGATCCGCCATTGATCAGCGACTTCGCCGTGCAACGGGCAGATGGCGCCGACCTGGCGATGCGGTTCTATCAACTCGTGGCTGTGGCCGGGCCGATGCCGGACGGTGGGACGAACCGCGTGGAGATCGCGGTGTCTTCCATTCCCGCTTTGCTGGCGATGAAGGGACATGCACTGGCGGGCCGCTACAAGCAGAAGGCCGCTTACGACAGCGACTACTGCGTGCGTAATTACCCTGGTGGGATCGATGTGCTGGCACTGGAGTGTCTCCCACTGTTGGGGCATGCAAGCGGGGAACGTGGCTTCCGGTACATCGCCGAGAAGTTCGACACCTTCGAGGGGCACGGCCCCACGTGTGTGAGGCGCTTTGTCGAAGACACGCATGTGCTGGGTGATCGCACGCCCGAACAGTGGCAGCAGGATGCGTTCGGGCAGATCGACGCGCTGTTGCGCGCAATGGCGCTGCGAGATTGAGTGGCGCCCATGGACTACGCGCAACTTCGCATGCTGCTGGAGCTGGTTGTTACAGGATTGAAAGATCTTGTCACGCATACCATGCTGCCGACGCTTTGCAAAGAATTGGGGCTGCCTGCGCCTGCTGCGGACGGTTCCAAGCGTGAGCGCATAACCTCCAGCTTTGACGCGGTAAAGGACACCGACCTGCCTGAGGTTGCACGCAAGCTGCTGGTGCGCCACCCGCCCGATGCCACTACGCGCAACCGGATTCAGGACATTCTCTGGAGCGACAGTGCATGCCCGCCAATCCCGAAGCGGTATCGGCGCGAGGTCGCACGAAGGCTCAATAGCGAAGACCTGTATGGGGATGCTCGCAGGTTCGACGAGTTGCTGGAGCGACTGTGGATTTTGGATGCCGATGACTGGATGTATCTGCTGGGTGGCACGCCGACGGGATTGCGCACGGAAATTCAGCAGCACGTCCATCGCAATCCGGAGGACTGGCCGGCCGAAACGCTGTTCGATCGGTTGGGTGCCTATGACGCTTCCGACCGGCGCTTTGCGCTGTTTCTGGAGGGGCTGGCTTCGGCCGACGTGCGCCCCGATGAGGCTGCGCAACGCCACTTCGTCGCTTGCGTCAACAAGTCGCTGTGCAGTTGCGGCGTCGAGATGCGCGAGACTGGTTCAGAGGGGGGCTACCCGGTCTTCTCAATAGTCTCGTTGCATTTGGCGGCCAAAGGTCGGCCGAAGAACCTCATCTTCGCCTCGCCCGACAAACCCGACCTGCGTTTTCGTGACGCGCTGGACAACGACATTGAGATCGTTTCCAACGCAGACAAGGTGCTCGTCTATGACCGCCCCATCGGCAACGACGGGCTGCGCTGGAACGACCTGCAGCAGTGGTGGAGCGATACCGAGCAGATCGCTGATGCCACGCAGGCCAAGCGCTCGCTGTACTCGCGCCTCAAGGCTAGCTTGCCCAGCAACTCCCCGCCGCAATCCCTGCTGTTCGAAGCTTTCTATGAGGGATTCCGCAGTGCCGTGCCGAACCTGCCTGCGCTGCTACCGGAAGTATGGCTGCATTGGGATCCACGCACAGTCAAGGCGCGCGGACCAGATGCGCTTTTGCGCTTTCGCATGGACTTCCTGCTCCTTCTGCCACAGGGCGTGCGGATCGTCATCGAAGTCGACGGCAAGCACCACTACGCAGACTCCGCAGACAAGGCCGACGTGCAGCGCTATGCACAGATGGTCAGGGCCGACCGTGAACTCAAGCTGGCGGGGTATGAAGTCTTTCGCTTCGGGGCCGCGGAGCTGCAGGTGCCTACAGACAAGGCCGAGGTGAAGGTTTTCTTCGAGGCTCTGTTCAAACGCTATGGCGTTCTGACGAATTGATAGCCCAAACCCGTTTTAGATGGTGTCGTCACAAGCTATGGCTTATGGATACTGTCGCACCGTGACGACACTACCTAGGCCCCGGGCGATTTCCCGTCGAGGTTTGCATCCACCACCTCTATCCAATGCCGCACCGGTGTTCGCCCGGCGCTGGCGAGGTGGGTCTGGCAGCCGATGTTGGCGGTGAGGATGAGGCTGGGGCGGTGGCGTTCGAGGGCGTCCAGTTTGCGGGTGCGCAGGGCGTTGGAAATCTCGGGCTGGAGGAGCGAATAGGTGCCGGCGGAGCCGCAGCACAGGTGCCCGTCGGCCACCGGGGCGAGGGTGTAGCCCAGGCGGCGCAGGACGGTCTCCACCGCGCCGCCGAGTTTCTGGGCGTGTTGCAGGGTGCAGGGGCAGTGGAAGGCGAGGGGGCTAGCGTCGGGCTTGAGGCGGGGGGCGAGGCGTTCTTCCAGGGGCTCGGCGCCCAGCACTTCCACCAGATCCTTAGCCAGGGCGCTGACCCGGGCGGCCTTGGGGGCGTAGGCCGGGTCGTCTTTAAGCAGGGTGGCGTATTCCTTGACGAAGGCGCCGCAGCCGCTGGCGGTCTGGATGATGGCTTCGGCGCCTGCCGTGATGGCGGGCCACCAAGCGTCGATATTGCGCCGGGCCCGATCCAGGCCGGCGGCGTGGGCGTCCAGGTGGTAATCGACCGCGCCGCAGCAGCCAGCCTCGGGGGCAGGGATCAGGCTGATGCCGAGTACATCCAGCACCCGGGCCGTGGCAGTGTTGGTGTTGGGTGACAGGCTGGGCTGCACGCAGCCTTCCAGTATCAGCATTCGGCGCGGGTGACGCGGTGCGGGGCGCACGCCGGCTGGGGCGCTGGACTGTACCTTGCCGGCCAGGGGCGCGGGCAGCAGGGGGCGGGCAAGGCGGGCGGCGCCCAGGGCCAGAGCAAACAAACGGGGGCGGGTGAGCACGGCGCGCAGCAGGCGGCGCTGGAGCTGTTCGCGCCCGCTGCGTGGCTGGCGTGCGTCCAGCATCGCCCGGCCCAGATCCAGCAGCCGGTGGTAGCGCACCCCGGAGGGGCAGGTGGTTTCGCAGCTGCGGCAACTCAGGCAGCGGTCCAGATGCTGGCGGGTGCTGGCGCCCACGGTCTGGCCTTCAAACATCTGCTTGAGCAGGTAGATGCGCCCCCGGGGGCCGTCCCGTTCGTCGCCCAGCAGCTGATAGGTGGGGCAGGTGGCGGTGCAGAAGCCGCAATGCACGCAGGCGCGCAGGATGCTTTCGATTTCTGCCCCTTCGGGGGCCTGGCGTATCCAGTCGGCGAGGTGGGTTTCCATCAGAACTCCTGGTACATGCGGCCCGGGTTGAACACCCCGGCGGGGTCGAGGGCGTGCTTGAGGGCCTGGTGCAGGCGCAGCAGTGGCGCGGCCAGGGGCGTGAATACCGGGGCGGGGAGCTGCCCCGGTGCAGCGCGGAATAGGGTGACGTGGCCGCCCAGGGGCGCGGCCTGGGCGCGTAGCCGGGCGAGCAGGGTGGTGTCGCCCCGATACCAGCGCAGGGCGCCGCCCCATTCGATCAGCACCGGGCTGGGCTCGGCTAGGGGCGGGGCGGTGTCGGGCAGGGCCACGCGGATCAGGTGGCGCTCGTCGGGGGCAAAGAAGGGCTGGGTCTGATCCCGCAGCCCGGTCCATAACGCCTCGGCGGCTGCGCTGGGGAGTGGGTCGCCCCCCAGCCGTTGGTGGGCGGCCCGGACGGCGGCTTCGGCGCCGGAGAGGCGCAGATGCAGGGTGTCGTCTTGCCAGACACTGGCCGACACGGGCAGCCCCTGGCCCGCCCAGCGGTTGAGGCAGGCGAGGGCAGTGGTCTGATCCATCCCGAACACTAGGCTGAGGCTGTGGCGCGGGCAGGGCAGCACCTTGAGGGAGACATCGGTGAGCAGCCCGAAGCATCCCAGGCTGCCGGTGAGCATCCGGGGCAGATCGTAGCCCGCCACGTTTTTCATGACCTGGCCGCCAAACTTGAGCAGCCGGCCCTGGCCATCCAGCAGGCGCAGGCCCAGTACGAAATCCCGCACTGCGCCGGCCTGCATCCGGCGCGGGCCGGAAAGGCCGCTGGCCACCATCCCGCCCACGCTGCCGCCGACCGCGCCCGTGTGCAGCCCGAATCGGGGCGGTTCCCAGGCCAGCATCTGGCCCTGTTGGGCGAGGGTGGTTTCGATTTCGGTGAGGGGCGTGCCACAGCGAGCGGTGATGACCAACTCGGTGGGTTCATAGGCCAGGATGCCCCGGTAGGCGCCGGTGTCCAGGGGCTGACCGTGGAGCGGGTGGCCGTAGAAGGCCTTGCTCCCGGTGCCGCGCAGGGCGAGGGCCTGGCCGCTGCGGGCGGCCTGACGGATGCTTTCCTGCCAGCCCAGCAGCAGGGGGTGATCCGGGTGGGTGGCGGCGGATTGGAGCGTGGCGTTCATCGGGGGCCCTCGTTACGGGTATTGGGGCTGTTATTGGGGCGGGCGCTGCCGGTCTGGCGGTATTCCCGGCAGCGGGCCGGGCTGGGGATGACCTTGCCGGGGTTGAGCAGCTGGAGGGGGTCGAAGGCGGTTTTGAGGGTGCGGAAGCAGTCCAACTCCTCGGGGCTGAACTGGGCGCACATCTGGGCCAGCTTTTCGATGCCGACCCCGTGTTCGCCGGTGATGGTGCCCCCCAGGGCCACCGAGAGTTCGAGAATCTCGCCCCCGAAGGCGAGGGCGCGGGCGGTTTCGTCCGGGCTGTTGGCGTCGAACATGATGAGGGGGTGGAGATTGCCGTCGCCCGCATGAAACACGTTGGCGCAGCGCAACTGGTAGCGGCGCTCCATGTCGGCAATGGCGCCCAGCATTTCCCCCAGGCGCTTGCGCGGGATGGTGCCGTCCATGCACAGGTAGTCGGGGGTGATGCGCCCCACCGCCGGGAAGGCTGACTTGCGCCCGGCCCAGAAGCGCAGGCGCTCGGCCTCGCTGCCCGACACCCGGATCGGATCGGCCCCAGCCTGGGCCAGCACCTGGGCCATCTGGGCGATTTCGTGCTCCACCTCTTCCGGGGTGCCGTCGGATTCGCACAGCAAAATGGCGGCGGCCTGGGTGTCGTAGCCTGCCCGGGCGAAGGGCTCCACGGCGGCAATCGCCTGACGATCCATCATCTCCAGCCCGGCAGGAATGAGCCCGGCGGCGATGATGGCCGCCACCGCATCGGCGGCGGCTGTTACCGAGGCAAAAGACGCCATCACCACCCGGGCCAGGGGCGGTTTGGGGGTGAGGCGCACCCGGATTTCGGTGGTGATCGCCAGCATGCCCTCCGAGCCGTTGATGAGGGCGAGCAGATCCAGCCCCGGGGCATCGGGGGCGGGGCCGCCAAAGCGCACTTCTTCAACGCCGGCTTCAGACAGCAGCAGGGCCTTGACCTCCAGCACGTTGTGCACCGTGAGCCCGTACTTGAGGCAGTGCACGCCCCCGGAGTTTTCGGCCACGTTGCCTCCCAGGGTGCAGGCGATCTGGGAGGAGGGATCAGGGGCGTAATACAGCTGGTAGGGGGCGGCGGCCTCCGACAGGGCCAGATTGCGCACCCCGGGCTGAACCCGGGCAGTACGGGCCTGGGGATCGATTTCCAGGATCTCCATGAAGCGCGCCAGGGACACCACCACTCCGTCGGCGTGGGGCATGGCGCCCCCGGAAAGGCCGGTGCCGGCCCCCCGGGCGACCACCGGCACCCGGTGGCGGTGGCAGGCTTCGAGCACGGTTTTGAGTTCGGCCTCGGTGCGGGGCAGGACTACCGCCCGGGGCAACTGGCGGTAGGCCGAAAGGCCGTCGCACTCATAGGGGCGCAGGTCTTCGGTCTGGTCGAGCCAGGTGAGGGCAGGCAGGCGCGCACGCAGTTCCGCCAGCAGCGGATGACTCGGGTGCGGCCCCTCCTGCCCGCCGGACGGGGCATGGGCATTCATGGCGCGAAGCTCTCCTCCTGTTATCTCCCGGCGCGGCTTTGCCGGGCGCTTTGATGACAGATGCTAGAGAGCCCCCCCGCCCCTGGCAATCAGGGTTCCCGGCAGGGGGCGCAGGGAATTTTTGGGCCCGTTTCGTGCTCTACTGGCGGCGGCCCATGGGGGGCCGGTAGGGCGTTTTCAGGCAAGGAGCGGCAGCGATGACGAATGCAGTGGCAGGGCATGAGGTGGCGATTTTGGGGGGCGGGTGCTTCTGGTGTCTGGAGGCCGTGTTCCAGCAGATCGACGGCGTGGCGTCGGTGGTGTCGGGTTATATCGGTGGGCACACCGAGGTGCCGGATTATCACAGCGTGTGCGAGGGCACGACGGGGCATGCGGAGGTGGTGGAGCTGCGCTTTGACCCGGCCCGGGTGAGCTACGCGACGCTGCTGGAGGTGTTTTTTGCGATCCACGATCCGACCACGCCCAATCGGCAGGGGAATGATGTGGGCAGCCAGTATCGGTCGGCCATTTTTGCCACGACGCCGGCCCAGCTGGACGAGGCCCGGGTCTGCGTGGCGCGGCTGACGGCGGAGGGCATCTTTCCGGCGCCCATCGTCACCGAGCTGCAGATGGCGCCCCGTTTCTGGCCGGCGGAGGATTATCACCAGGATTATTTCCGGCAGAACGGGGAGCGCCAGCCCTACTGCCTGTTTGTGGTGGCGCCCAAGGTGGCCAAGTTCCGGGCCCGGTTTGCCGCGCTGCTGGGCCAGGGCTGAGGCGTGGGGCCGGGTTCTCGGCTAGAATCGGGCGGTTTTCAATCAGGAGTGATCCATGACTCAAGTCACCACGGCGAGCGGCCTCGTCATCGAAGATCTGGAAGTGGGCAACGGTGTTGAAGCCGCCGCGAACCAGTTTGTGGTTGTGCATTACACCGGCTGGCTGACCGATGGCACCAAGTTCGATTCCAGCAAGGATCGCAGCGAGCCCTTCGCGTTCATGCTGGGCGGTCGCCGCGTGATCGCCGGTTGGGATGAAGGCGTGCAGGGCATGAAGGTGGGTGGCAAGCGCAAGCTGACTATCCCGCCCCAGCTGGGCTACGGCGCCCGGGGCGCGGGCGGTGTGATCCCCCCCAACGCCACCCTGGTGTTTGAAGTGGAGCTGCTGGGCGTGCACGCCTAAGCCACGTCACCTCGGGCGGCCACGCAGGCGGCCCGGGGTGCGCCATGCAAACGGGGGCGCGACCGGTCATGCCGGTGGTGCCCCCGTTGTTTGGGCGGGGCCGCACGCCTGCGGCCTGGCCCGGGCCGGATCAGCTGTAGCTGTAGAAGCCCTGACCGCTCTTGCGGCCCAGGTAGCCGGCATCCACCATCTCGCGCAGCAGCGGTGCGGGGCGGTACTTGGAATCGTTGAAGCCTTGGTAGAACACTTCCATCACCGACAGCATGGTGTCCAGGCCAATCATGTCGGCCAGGGCCAGGGGGCCGATGGGGTGGTTACAGCCCAGCTTCATGGCTTCGTCGATGTCGGCGGCGCTGGCGAGGCCTTCCTGATAAACGAAGATGGCTTCGTTGATCATCGGGCACAGCAGACGGTTGACCACGAAGCCCGGGCTGTTCTTGACCGCCACCGGGGTCTTGCCCACGGCGAGGGCGAAGGCGCGGGAGGCTTCGATGGTGGACTCGGCGGTCTGCAGGCCGCTGATGAGTTCGACCAGCGCCATGAGCGGCACCGGATTGAAGAAGTGCATCCCGATGGCGCGGGCCGGGTGCTGGAGGGCGGCGGCCAGGCGGGTGATGGAGATGGAGGAGGTGTTGCTGGCAATGATGGCGTCGGGGCGAACCACGGCCTCGATGTCCTTCAGGATGCGCAGCTTGAGGCTTTCGTTTTCGGTGGCGGCCTCGATCACCAGATCCACGTCGGCCAGATCGGCGTAGGCGGTGCTGCCCTGGATGCGGGCGAGGGTGGCGTCCTTGTCGGCGGCGCTGATCTTTTCTTTCTTGACCAGACGGTCCAGGCTGCCCGCCAGGGTCTTCAGGCCCCGGGCGACGGCGTCGGCGGAGATGTCCACCATCACCACCTGTTTGCCGGCGGCAGCGCACACCTGGGCAATCCCGTTGCCCATGGTGCCGGCGCCAATCACGCCGATCTTGTTGATTTCCATGCTGTTCTCCAATTACTTTGCGGTCTTGTAGGTGCTGTGCAGCCAGGCTCCCCGTGTGTCCGGGAATGTCATCTGACCGGGGGCGCAGAATACCATACTGTTGCGTATGGCGCGCCCTGCCGGGTGTCGATTTGTGATGGCTTGGCAGGCGGGGGAGGGGGGCTTCGTGGTAAATTCCGCTCTTGCACGCTCTTTTGTAATTCCATGAACATTAAAGATAAAAATCCCCCCAAGGTCGGCTTTGTCTCGCTCGGATGCCCGAAGGCGCTGGTCGATTCCGAACAGATCCTCACCCGTCTGCGCGCCGAGGGCTACGAGATCAGCCCCTCCTACGAAGGCTCCGACCTGGTGGTGGTGAACACCTGCGGCTTTATCGATGCTGCGGTGGAAGAATCCCTCGACGCCATTGGCGAGGCAGTGAATGAAAACGGCCGCGTGATCGTGACCGGCTGCCTGGGCGCCAAGGATGATGTGGTGATGGCTGCCCACCCGCAGGTGCTGGCAGTGACGGGCCCCCACGCCACCGAAGAGGTGATGCAGGCGGTGCACAAGCACCTGCCCAAGCCCCATGATCCGTTTGTGGATCTGGTGCCGCCCCAGGGGATCAAGCTGACCCCGAATCACTACGCCTATCTCAAGATTTCTGAAGGCTGCAACCACAGCTGCACCTTCTGCATCATCCCGTCCATGCGCGGCCCCCTGGTGAGCCGCCCGATTGGCGATGTGCTGCGCGAAGCCGAAAACCTGGCCAAGGCCGGCGTCAAGGAGCTGCTGATCGTGTCCCAGGACACCAGCGCCTACGGGGTGGACGTGAAGTACCGCACCGGCTTCTGGGGCGGCCGTCCGGTGCGCACCAAGCTCTACGACCTGTGCAAGGCCCTGGGCGAGCTGGGCATCTGGGTGCGGCTGCACTATGTGTATCCCTACCCCAGCGTGGATGAGCTGATCCCGCTGATGGCCGAAGGCAAGATCCTGCCCTACCTGGATGTGCCCTTCCAGCACGCCAGCCCGCGCATCCTGAAGGCCATGAAGCGCCCGGCCAGCGCCGAGAACAATCTGGAGCGGGTGCGCCGCTGGCGCGAGATCTGCCCGGATCTGACCATTCGTTCCACCTTCATCACCGGCTTCCCGGGCGAAACCGAGGCCGAGTTCGAAGAACTGCTCCAGTTCCTCGAAGAAGCCAAGCTGGATCGGGTGGGCGCGTTTGCCTATTCGCCGGTCGAAGGGGCTGCTGCCAACGAACTGGCCAACCCGGTGCCCGACGAGATCCGCGAAGAACGCCGCATCCAGCTCATGGAGTTCCAGGAAGACATTTCCACCGAGCGTTTGGAGCGCTTCATTGGCCGCGAAATGACCGTGCTGGTCGATGAAGTGGACGACGAAGGCGCCCTGGCCCGTTCTCCGGGCGATGCGCCCGAGATCGACGGTCTGGTGGTGATCCCCGCCGGCGAACACCTGGAGCCGGGCGAGTTTGCCCGGGTGCGCATCACCGACTGCGATGTGCACGACCTCTACGCCGAGCCCATCTAAGCCTCGGCCACGCCTCCGGCCATGAAACGCCAGCCCCGGATCGGAATCGCCCTTGGTAGTGGCTCCGCCCGGGGCTGGGCGCATATTGGGGTGCTGCGCGCCCTGGCCCGGGAGGGCGTGGTGCCCGACATCATCGCCGGTTGCTCCATTGGCGCCCTGGTGGGCTCGGTGGCGGCTGCCGGCGAGCTGGAGCGGCTGGAGCATTGGGTGCGCGGCCTGGGCTGGCCCCAGGTCATGGGACTGCTTGATCCGGGCTTGCGGGGCGGGCTCATCAAGGGCGACAAGCTGATCGCCTTCTTCCAGAAAAACTTTGTCGACCGCGATTTTGCTGATCTGGAGCGCCCCTTTGGCTGTGTCGCCACCGATTTGCAGACCGGCCACGAAGTCTGGCTGCGGGAAGGGAGCGTGAGTCAGGCGGTGCGCGCCTCCATTGCGCTGCCCGGGCTCATGACCCCCCAGGTGCAGGATGAGCGCATCCTGGTGGATGGGGCGCTGGTGAATCCGGTGCCCGTATCTTTGTGCCGGGCCATGGGGGCGGATATCGTGCTGGCGGTAGAACTCAATTCCGACATGGTTGGGCGGGCCTGGCGCCAGAGCGCCCTGGTGGCGCCAGCGCCGTCCTGGTCTGGCCGGCTGCGCAAGCATCTGGGCCTCAAGGGCGGGGCCGAAACGGCCCAGCTGGAAAGCAGCCCGGGCGCACCTTCCATGCTGGAAGTCATCAATAGCAGCATCTCCATCATGTCGGTGCGCATCGCCCGCAGCCGTCTGGCGGGCGAGCCTGCCGACGTGCTGATTTCCCCCCGGCTGGCCCAGCTGGGGCTGATGGACTACCACCGGGGGCCGGAAGCCATGGCCGAGGGTGAAGCCGCCGTCGCCCTGGCGCTGCCCGCCATCCGGCACGCCCTGGGGCCGTGCAGTGTGTAGTTTGTAGCGTGTTGTTTGTGGCTTCTCTGAACTGAAAATCTCCTGAACGATGGATAGCCCCGCATGGATGCTTTGCTGAGCGAACTGGCCGCCCTGGTGGGGGCCGAACATTGCCTGACCGAGGGGGACGCCATGGCGCCCTATCTCACCGACTGGCGGGGCCGTT